>JBAVVQ010000494.1:0-2667 GCA_049697375.1 Rhodomicrobium sp. | reverse complement strand
CAGTTCATCAGCTTTAGAATCGGCGGTGAAGAATATGCCATCGACATCATGGCTGTCCGCGAAATCAAGGGATGGACTAAAACGACCTCCTTGCCTAATCAGCCGCAATATATTCTTGGCCTCATGAACCTTAGGGGAACCATCGTTCCGGTGTTCGACCTGCGCCGCCGGTTCGGCATGGGTTTGACGGAAGCATCCCGGTCGCCTGTCGTCATCATCGTGGCCGTGCTTGACCGGATTGTCGGGCTGCTCGTTGACGCCGTCTCGGACATCCTGACGATAGACAGTTCCGAGATCCGTCCCGTGCCCGAGATGGAGCGAGGGATCTCCGAGAACTTTTTATCAGGCATCGTCTCTATCAATGAAGCGATGGTCGTGATCCTCGCCCTTGAAGAATTGTTTTCGCGAAGCGCTACGGAAAGATCCTTCCCGGACACAGGTGAGCCGCAAGCCGTTCAGTGAGCCGCGCATAGCTGGAAGCAAACACTATAGAAGCCGCGCAAGGCGGATACAGAAAGATAGAACTATGTTTTCATTTGGCTCCAAAGCCCGCAAATCAAGAGATGGCCGTTCCGCAAGCGACACGGCCAAAACGATCGAGCGCCAAATCACCGCTCATCTGAAACGCGCCGCTGATGTCGCGTCCAATGCTCTTATGCTGATCGACCGCGATTTCAATATCACCTACATGAATGAGGCGTCCAAGGCCCTCATGACCAAGCACCGCGAGCATTTTCCTGCCCGGGTGAGAGAGATGGAACCGGATAGCCTGATTGGCTTGTCCGCGGACATTTTCCATAAGAACCCGTCGCATCAGCGCGGGTTGCTCGCTGATCCATCACGGCTTCCGCATCGGGATGACGTCCGGATGGGCCCACTGACATTCGCTCTGTGCGTCAACGCTGCCTATGACGAAAGCGGCGCCTGTAACGGCTACGTCTTTGAGTGGGCGGATGTGACCGAACTTCGCGCACTGACGGCAAATGCGATGGGACAGATCGAAGCTATCAGCAAGGCTCAGGCGGTGATCGAGTTTACGCTGGATGGGCATGTCATCACCGCGAACGAGAACTTCCTGAAGGTAATGGGCTATTCCTTGAACGAGATCAAGGGCCAGCATCACAGCCTGTTCGTCGATCCGGCCTACAGGCTAACCCCCGAATATCGGGCTTTTTGGGAAAAGCTGGGCCGCGGCGAATGTGATGCCGGCCAGTACAAGCGGATTGGCAAAGCAGGCCGGGAGGTCTGGCTGCAGGCCAGCTTCAATGCCATTCTTGACCTGAATGGCAGGCCGATGAAAGTTGTCAAATACGCGACCGACATCACCGAGCAGAAACTCGCAAATGCGGACTTCGAAGGCCAGATCGCGGCGATCAACAGGGCGCAGGCGGCCATCGAATTCGGACTCGATGGTAAGGTTCTTAACGCCAACGACAATTTCCTGAAAGCGTTCGGCTATACACTGGCCGAACTCCGCGGCCAGGATCGAGGCATATTTATCGATGCGGCCGACCGCCAGACAGCTGAATATCACAGGGTCTGGGACAGCTTATTCCGCGGTGAGTTTCATGCGGGCCAATATAAGCGCCTTGGCAAGGGTGGCAGGGAAATCTGGATTCAAGCCAGCTACAACCCCGTTTTCGATTTGAATGGCAAGCCGCTGAAGATCGTCGAATACGCGACCGACATTACCTCGCAAAAACAGGGCGAAATTCAGCTGAAACTCGCGGTGCAACAGACGCAGGAGGTTATCGAGGCGGCGCAAAGTAATGATCTTGCACGGCGCATTTCGACGGAGGGGAAATCCGGTGAACTTGAAAAGCTATGTGCAGGCGTAAACGGTCTCCTGGACACGATGACAGGCATCGTAGGCGGCATTCTGGAATCGTCTTCCACGATCGCGTCAGCAGCGTCCGAGATTGCGACTGGAGCTAACGATCTTTCGCACAGGACTGAGCAGCAGGCGTCCAGCCTGGAGGAGACGGCCGCCTCGATGGAGGAGATGGCATCGACGGTAAAACAGAATTCCGATAATGCTCAGCAGGCAAATCAGCTGTCGATCAATGCGCGCTCGATTGCGACCGACGGTGGCAATGTCGTGAGCCAAACGGTGGACGCCATGGCGCGCATTGAACAGTCGTCCGATAAGATTTCGGAAATCATCGGCGTTATCGATGAGATCGCCTTCCAGACCAATCTCCTCGCGCTCAATGCGGCTGTGGAAGCGGCGCGCGCAGGCGATGCCGGCAAGGGCTTCGCTGTCGTCGCCTCAGAAGTGCGCTCGCTGGCTCAGCGTACATCAGTCGCGGCCAAGGACATCAAAGGATTGATCGTCGAAAGCGGCCGGCAGGTGAAAGACGGCGTCAAGCTCGTCGGCAACGCAGGAGCATCGCTGAGCGAAATCGTAAAATCGATCAACCAAGTCGCCGATATCGTGGCCGAGATTGCCGCGGCGAGCAAACAGCAGGCGACTGGCGTGGAAGAGATCAACAAGGCGGTCGTCCAGATGGATCAGATGACTCAGCAGAACGCTGCGCTGGTCGAGGAAAGCGCCGCCGCGAGCCGTACGCTACAGGAAGAGGCTCAGTCGATGTTCGACAGAATGTCGGCTTATTCGGTCGGAGACAGCCGGAGCGTCAAAACACAGCGGGCGCCGGTCGCCCGTGA
>JBAVVQ010000493.1:0-5189 GCA_049697375.1 Rhodomicrobium sp. | reverse complement strand
GGGCTGCACAGACAATGCCTTGATTTTCGCGATGGCCTCCTTCAGCGTCCCCATTGCATCCGGGTTAGCAGCCTTGTTGAATCCGATATGACTGTCGCTGATTTGAACGAAGGCAAATTCCTTGGGAGCCGGCGCTGCGTAGGCGTCACCGATCAGCCCCTTTGTCAGAGGCACCCCCCCGTTCATTGCCCAAAGCAGGCCCGTTCCGGCCCATGTCATGCAGGTTAAAGCTTCGCGGCGGTCCATAAGAACCTTACGTTGCCGTTCGTTATCGTCCTTGATTGTCATGATGTCCTTCCCGGTTAGTCTTATGGGATAGGACCTCTCGCGAACGCGCTTTATTCCCGGCGCGATAGCTTTTTGTGAGAAAAGAGTGGTCTGCCTATGCCGCCATCAGATTTCGCAGTCTTCCACGAAGACGCGCTTGCTAGAGCGCGCTTTTGATTCCCTCAAAGGCGGATACGCTCTAAGGATGCGCCGAGTCCGGCTGATTAGAGGGTAGTCCCTTTATCGCAGTCGCCGTTTGAGGCGCAGGTCTCGGCTTGTCGGCGAATTGAAAGACGTACCGCATTGCATCATCGAGTGTCGCCTCCCAGACCTTCCAACTGTGGTCGCCATCGATGACGCGTAGCTCCACTTGGTCGGGTTGGCGTTCAAACATGCGTTTGAAAAGAAGTGCCGTCTCGAAGGCGACGCCGAATTTGTCATTATCTCCAGAGACGAGGTACAGAGGCACCCGGAAGGACTGAGCGAAATACCGGTCGAGAAGAGCCGGATAGTTATGGGAATCCCAGGCCGCCTGATCGAATTGCCCATTTTGCGCAAGGAAAGGAGGTTGTGCTCGCGCCGCCGACAGCTGCGGCACGGATTCTGTATAAACTGCAGGGCTCAAAGCCGCCGCGGCTGCGATACGGTTTGGGTAGCGAAGCGCAAACCGAACCGCTCCATAGCCGCCCGCCGAAAGCCCGGCGACGAGGCGTCCGCCCCTAGTCTCGATGGTCCGATATCTCAAGTCAATGGCGGGGACGAGGTCGGACCAGAACGCTGTCTCTGCCCTGTCCCTTGCCCCGTCAACCCACCAGCATGCGGGGCAGCCCGGCATGACAATGATCGCAGGGGGAATAGCGCCGCTTGCTATGAGCCGGTCAGCCTTCTCCCGTATATGTCCGCGCTCGGACCATGAGCGCTCATCGCCTCCCGCGCCGTGCAGAAGATAAAGCACGGGGTAATGCAGCCGCCGGCTTTCATACCCGTCAGGCAAATAAACCGCGTAGGACATATCATGCCCGAGCGCCTTCGAAGGAAGCAACTCCGTCCGGATTTCCCCCGCCTGAGCAATGGCTATTTGCCATGCAAAAAGCGCAATAAAAGCCCACCCTATTCTGGCCATAAAGAGATCCATTTTTGCGCTCAGGCCCCGTCCCTGCGTTACCTGGGCTCGCAGAGCCCATTTCCTTCGCCAGGTCAGGATATTCAGATCCACGCCGGAAATATGGCCAACTCAAAGTAGCACGAGCTGATCAAGAAATCATTCTAAAGTGCACAATCTTTAGGCGAATGGGAAAAGATTAAGCCAAGCGAATTTGACTGCTGGAGCCCGGAAAAAAATGCAAACCCGTTCTATTGACAGCCTCTCGTACACGCTCCTAGTTGATAACTCGATCAATCAAAAGCCTTCCGAAAATTGACCATGACTGTTTTGCCTGTTTTGCGCGACGCGCGCGCTTACAGTTTCTTTTTCGATTTTGATGGCACTCTGACCGAGATTGCCGAAACTCCCAGCGCCGTGATCGTCGAGGAGCGCGTGCGGGAGGCGTTAGAAACTCTCTTTGAAAGCGCCTCAGGCGCGCTCGCCATCGTGACCGGCAGGGAAATCGACAGCATCGACAAGTTGCTTGCTCCGCTAAAGCTTCCGGTGGCCGGCGTCCATGGTTACGAGCGCCGGAACGGTGAGACCACGGTTTCGGCGCCAGCCGCAGAAGAAAGCGCGGCGCGGGCGGTCGCGAAAATACTCACTTCTTTCGTCGATCATAATTCCGGTCTTCTTCTGGAGAGGAAGCGCGGCGCGCTCGCCTTGCACTACCGTCTACGTCCGGAACTTGAATCCTTCTGCTTGTCCCTGACCGAAGACCTTGCCGGCCGGTTCAGGGACGTCGTCTTGACGCGCGGGAAAATGGTCGTCGAGATGAGGCTGCACGCGGCCACAAAAGGGACGGCTATCAACGATTTTCTTCAGGAGGAGCCTTTTAGGGGCCGCCTCCCGTTTTTTGCCGGCGATGACGTAACCGATGAAGACGCGTTCACCGCGGTTAATGCCCTCGGTGGAATCACGGTCAAGGTTGGACCTGGAGAGACGGCGGCGCACGCTCGCGCAACCAGCGTCGATGAATTTCTCTCCTGGCTCTTGGCGACAGCTCAACGCTCGAAGGAACTCAGATAGGCATGGGAAACAATCTCAATCTTGGACTCATTGGAAATTGCAGCATCAGCGCGCTCGTAGACGAACAGGCGCGCATCGTTTGGTGTTGCCTTCCAAGATTCGATGGCGATCCCGTTTTTCATCAGCTCCTCGGAAGTGCGAGCCGCGACCCTAGCGATGGCGCGTTTGCCATCGAGCTTTTGGGCTTCAAAGCCTCCGAGCAGACTTACCTTCCCAATACGGCTATCTTGAAAACCGTTCTTCATGGCGAAAGCGGGTCAATCGAGGTCGCAGACTTCATCCCCCGGTTTTACACCCGGAACCGGCCGTTCCGTCCGCAGACCCTTATCCGGCGCATCCGTGTCGTTGAGGGAAGTCCGCGAATCCGTATCAAGATAAGGCCTCGTTTCAAATATGGCGAGGTCGCCCCTTCGGTGACGTCCGGTTCGAACCATATCCGCTATTGCGGGCCGGACATGACACTGCGCGTCACGACCGACGCCCCCATCGACTACATTCTCAAGGAATCCGTCTTCAACCTGAGCGATCCGATCAATTTCGTCATCGGACCAGACGAGACCTTAACCAACAGTCCTCTCGGCATCGCCCGCGAATTCCAAGAGCAAACTCAGCTCTATTGGGTTAATTGGAGCCATCGGCTTGCCCTGCAACCGGAATGGCAAGATGCGGTGATCAGGGCGGCAATCACGCTCAAGCTTTGTTCCTACGAGCCGACGGGCGCCATCGTCGCCGCGATGACCACGAGCATTCCAGAGGCTCCTGGCACAGGCAGAAATTGGGATTATCGCTTTTGCTGGGTTCGCGACGCTTATTTCGTCATCCGCGCCTTGACGAGCTTGGCCGCCGGCCGCACCCTTGAGAATTACTACCGCTGGATCATGAACATCGTCGCCGCTACGAACGGGCACATCCAGCCGGTGTACGGGATTGCGCTTGAAGAAGCGCTCGTAGAGCGCACGGCGGGCCATTTGCCCGGCTTCCAGAGCTCAGGGCCCGTCAGCAACAGTCCCGTGCGGATAGGCAACCAAGCCTATGAGCATTTCCAGCATGATACGTATGGCAATCTCATTCTCGGCTCAGCACAAGCCTTCATCGACAAAAGACTTTCGATTCGTGCGGGAATCGATGACTTCCACAGATTGGAGGCCGTCGGCGAGCAGGCGTTCAAACTTCATAATGAACCCGATGCAGGCATCTGGGAGCTTAGATCGAGGGCAAGGGTTCATACATCATCGAGCGTAATGTGTTGGGCCGCGTGCGACCGGCTCGCCAAGATCGCGTCCTATGTCGCAGAGCATGATCGGGTCTCTTTCTGGCGCCAACGCGCCGAGCTCATACGGGAGAAGATCTTGAAATCGGCTTGGTCGGATAAACGCAAGGCATTCGTCGAAAGCTTCGGAGGCGAGCATCTCGACGCAAGCGTCCTTTTAATGGGCGAACTCGGCTTCGTTGACGGCCAAGACCCTCGCTTTCTCTCCACGGTCACGCAAATGGAAAAGGTCCTCGGGCGAGGGTCCTTCATGATGCGGTACGAGGCCGCTGACGACTTCGGCGTCCCGGAAACCGCATTTAACATTTGCGCTTTCTGGCGCCTGGACGCTTTGGCTCGCGCTGGCAAAAAGGAGCAGGCGAGAGAAATATTTCAGTCTCTTTTGAACGCTCGCAATCATTTAGGACTTATGTCTGAAGACACGGACCCCGTCACCGGCGCAGCTTGGGGAAACTTTCCACAAACTTATTCGATGGTTGGTATAATTAACGGGGCGACCCGGCTGTCCAAACCTTGGGAGGCATTCGTTTGAACCGTCTCGTCATCGTATCGAATCGCGTCGCGGACCTCGATAACCAGGTTCAGTCGGGGGGACTAGCGGTCGCCCTCGGCGATGCGCTTCGATCGATTGGCGGCATCTGGTTCGGATGGGACGGCAACATCGTCGAAAAAGGAATGCCAATTGACGTGCGCAGGACCGTTCAGAACGACGTGACGGTCGCCACCATCCCCATGACGGAGCAGGATTACGAGGAGTATTATTTAGGGTTCGCCAACACGGTTCTATGGCCTGTCTGTCATTACCGGCTAGATTTGGTTAAGTTTGAGCCTTCTTATCTCGAGGGTTACAGGCGCGTTAACAAGGGCTTTGCGGCTGCTCTAGCCCCGCTTCTGCGGCCCGACGATCTTGTGTGGGCCCACGATTATCATCTCATATCCCTTGGGGCGGAGCTTCGGGCGCTAGGAGCGCGGCACCGTCTCGGCTTTTTTCTCCACATCCCGTTTCCGCCACCGGAGCTTCTTCAGGCCGTTCCCGCCCATAACTGGCTCGTGGAGACGCTTTTTCAGTTTGACGTTATCGGCTTTCAGACGACGATCGATCTCGGAAATTTCCGGCGTTTCGTGACCGAGCATGTCGGCGGTAAGCTGCTGGACGATGGGCGGATCACAGCCTTCGGCCGCACAATCATCGCCCGCTCTTTTCCGATTGGCATCGACGTAAACGATTTCGCAGCGGCTGCGCGCACGCCCGAGGCCGCATCGCAGATTGAGAGGCTCAATCGCCGGACCATCGTGCGTTCGCACATCATTGGCGTCGACCGCCTAGACTACACGAAAGGTCTGCCCGAGCGTTTCAGAGCGTTCCGGAAACTCCTTGAGTTGCATCCCGAGCATTTGAAAACTGTCACGCTGATGCAGATCGCTCCGCCCACGCGGATTGAGGTGGAGGCCTATGCCAATATCCGCACGGAACTCGAG
>JBAVVQ010000492.1:0-1572 GCA_049697375.1 Rhodomicrobium sp. | reverse complement strand
TGAAAGCCAATCCGTCCCTTGCGCATCTGATCACCGAAGCGATTGGCGACCGATGGATTACGGACCTTGAAGAGCTGCACAAACTTGAAAGATTCGCCAATGACTCCGCCTTTCGCGAGAGGTTCCGCGCGGCTAAGCAGCATAACAAGCAAGCGCTGGCACGGATTATCGGCGGCACCCTCGGCGTTGCCGTGTCGCCGGAGTCGCTGTTCGATGTTCAGGTGAAACGGTTCCACGAGTACAAGCGGCAACTGCTGCTCGTCCTCTACATCATCGTTCTCTACAACCGGCTCAAGAGCAACCCCGCCCTGAACATCGTGCCCCGGACCTTCATTTTTGGCGGCAAAGCGGCGCCGGGCTATGCGATGGCCAAGCTGATCATCAAGCTCATTCATCAAGTCGCCGGCGTCATCAATAGCGACGCTCAGGTCAATGAGCAGATGAAGGTGGTGTTTCTGCCGAACTACCGTGTATCGCTGGCTGAGAAAATCATCCCGGCCGCAAACCTGAGCGAACAGATTTCCCTGGCTGGAACCGAGGCGTCTGGGACCGGAAACATGAAGTTCCAGCTCAACGGGGCCGTAACCATCGGCACGCTCGATGGCGCCAACGTGGAGATCTTGGAAGAGGTCGGCAAGGAAAATATCTTCATCTTCGGCTTGACAGCGCAGGAAGTGGAGGAACGCCGTCCCTTCTACAATCCCTGGAACCTTTATCATGCTGACGCGGAGATTCGCTGGGCGGTACAGTTGATCGAGCGAGACTTCTTCAGCTTGATGGAACCGGGAATCTTCAGACCCGTGACGCGATCGCTTCTCGAAGGAGGCGATTACTATATGCTGTTGGCCGATCTCAGGGACTACATCGAAACGCAGGAACGCGTCGACGCGGCTTACAAAGATCCCTGCGGGTGGGACAGAAAGGCTATCGTCAACGTGGCGCGGGCTGGGAAGTTCTCGTCGGACCGAACGATACAAGAGTACGCCTCTCAGATTTGGCGCCTCGAACCCTGTGCGATTGCCCCCTAGCTGATCGAACAGCGCCGGGGTTCTCCTGAACGACGCTGCCAGATTTATGTCTGTTACGCCCGCTGCGAAGTCCAAAGCCGTCCTCGACGGCATCGGGCGTTTCCCCAACCCGGCTCTTTGCAACCACGAACGGGAGATGACGCCCCAATAACGCTCGCGGTTTCATGCGCAGAAGCCCGGTAGGTTCGCCGCCCGTTAGGAGGCTCCAAAACCCGCTCAACGTGCCGGACGCTACGGTCGCCTCCGAAGCCGGCCGTAGCGCGCCTCCTTCAGGTATCCGACATAGTAGATGCCAATGACGTTGTTGGCGGAGTCGCGGAGGTTTTGCCAAGAATGCTTGCCTCACCGTAGTAGGGCTCGTTATTGCGAATGTTGACGATGACCTTGCCGTGTAGAAATGCAGCGCGCAAAAAGGTCGCTGCTTCTGCAATTGGCCCGACCCGGACTAAGCTGCTGATTTGAGATGCAATTCCGCTGCTCCCTCGATTGCGGACGAGGCCATTTTAGCCCCAATGGTCTGCAAACGGCCTGATGGAGATACAGG
>JBAVVQ010000491.1:0-1753 GCA_049697375.1 Rhodomicrobium sp. | reverse complement strand
CGAGGCGCTGCTCACATCCATCGAGGGCGCGCCGCCTTACACCATCCTTGATTTTGGCTGCGGTCCCGGCCGGGACCTCAAGGCCTTCAGTGACCTTGGCCATATCGCAATTGGGCTCGATGGTGCTTGGCCTTTCGTTTCGATGGCGCGTAACCATAGCGGCTGCGAAGTCTGGCGCCAGGATTTTTTAAAGCTCGATCTGCCCGCGGCTTATTTCGATGGCATCTTTGCCAATGCAGCGCTGTTTCATGTGCCAGCCCAAGTACTGCCGCGGGTGCTACAGGACTTGCACACGGCGCTCAATCCCGGTGGCGTCCTTTTCAGCTCGAACCCTCGCGGCCACAATGAGGAAGGCTGGAGTTCCGGCCGTTACGGCGCTTATCACGATCTTGCGGCGTGGCGGCGCTATCTTACCGGGGCCGGTTTCACTGAAATTCTGCATTACTACCGCCCCCCAGGCCTGCCCCGCGAACGGCAACCCTGGCTTGCAAGCGCCTGGCGAAAGCCGAAATAGCCGGCGGACGCTGGGCAGCGATGTAAATGGGGCTCAAGGCCGAAAGCTGCTGTTCAAAGTTCTTGAACTTAAGGAAGCAATTGAAGGTGTAGCGGACGTCTATTCTGCTCGGCATAGCCTCCGCAACTGGGATCGCACTAGGCGCCACTAGGTGGCGCAGTGGGCCAAAGCTGCGGAAAGAGCATTTGGAAAGGAGTGCCGGGATTCTGCCGCGTGGGTCTAGCCGAAGTGTGATCTCAAAAGGTGCTGTCTCTGGTGGTATTGCCGACGTCAAGATCCTCGGTCCCTGCTTGTTGCAGGCGCATTTTGGTGCTTCACCTCGATCTCAGCCTTGGGCGTATTTGTGAGCGCCGTTCGATGCCGCGATGCATTGCGCGGCGGATTGGATGTCCTCATCGGCAGGGCTTAGCCTTGACCACGCTTGAATCGTGCGAGGTTGAAGGCGACACAACTAAACACAGACAGTTCTTCGTCGCCAGCAAAGTCTTGGCCAGCCAGTACGGAACCTTCAAGGGCGGGGCCGGTTGCTGGTAGAGCGAACACGTCGAGCACGTGCGCCAGCACAAGATTGCGAGCCGCCCCATGCCACCCTCCAAATTTGAAATATCCAGGCGAGACGTGTTGATCGGAGGCGCAGCTGCTGCTGCAGTCACCTCCATGGCAAATGCCGTCAGAGCCCAAGGGACCAGGGCAAGCAGCACGGGAAGCGTGGCTGAAAGCCCATCCATGGCGGGGGTTTCCTTCACCGTGAACGGCACAGCACACGAGCTTGAACTCGACACGCGGACAACGCTACTCGACGCGCTGCGCGAGCATCTGCACTTCACCGGGAGCAAGAAAGGCTGCGATCAGGGCCAGTGCGGCGCGTGCACAGTGATCGTCGACGGGCATCGGATCAATTCCTGCCTGACGCTCGCAATCATGCATGAAGGCGGCAGCATCACCACAATCGAAGGGCTCGGTCAGCCTGGCAAGCTCCACCCGATGCAAGCTGCCTTCGTCAAGCATGATGGCTATCAGTGCGGGTACTGCACGCCGGGGCAGATCTGCTCGGCCGTCGCCGTGCTCGATGAAATCAAAGCCCGCGTTCCAAGCCACGTGAGCGCCGATCTGATGGCGGCGCCCCAACTCACCAATGCCGAGCTTCGCGAGCGTATGAGCGGCAATATCTGCCGCTGCGGCGCCTATTCCAACATCGCCGAAGCGATCACCGAAGTTGCAGAGAGGCCCGCATGAAGC
>JBAVVQ010000490.1:0-5092 GCA_049697375.1 Rhodomicrobium sp. | reverse complement strand
GGAATAACCAAGGATGCGATGAGGCCTCTCCGCTTCTTCTTGAAAGGGAGCAAGTTTGTAAGCGGCCCGGCGTCCTTGAACGCCGCCCTTTAGCTCCATGTTGCTTCCTGGCAGCGTTCCAATGCATAGACGAGGAAATAATGGAGACACTTCCACGCACTTTGACCGATCGGGGTTGACGGACCTTGTGGTTCCGATCATATATCTGTCGGCGTCAGATTGAACTTGGTTGCTGCCGGACTCCCGGCACGACTGTTCTCTGGTATCTGAAGTATCGCGGCCTATCCGCAAAGCGACGCGAGATTGAACTTCTGACGCACACCTGTCATCATTTCGCATTGTGCGTGTGGTGATATTCACCCGAACCCTAAGGATGTGGTTCTGAAATTCAACGGGATATGACTTTTACAAACCTTAAGCTCAGCGAAAAAGTGCTGGCAGCCGCTGAGGCGGCAGGCTATACCGCCCCCACCCCGATCCAAGCTCAAGCCATTCCATTCGCCCTCGACGGCCGCGACGTTGTCGGCATCGCACAGACCGGAACAGGCAAGACGGCTTCCTTCGTTCTTCCCCTCCTGACGATGCTTGAGAAAGGCCGCGCCCGCGCTCGCATGCCGCGCTCGCTTATTCTCGAGCCTACTCGAGAACTCGCCGCTCAGGTCGCGGAAGCGATCGAGACGCTCGGAGCGCAGCACAAGCTGACGGTGGCGCTTTTAATCGGCGGAGTGTCTTTCGACGACCAGGAAAAAAAGCTCGAACGCGGCGCAGATATTCTGATTGCGACGCCCGGCCGTCTTCTCGATCACTTTGGAAGAGGCAAGCTTCTGTTGAACGCGGTCGATTACCTTGTCATCGACGAAGCGGACCGCATGCTCGACATGGGTTTCATTCCCGACATCGAGCGCATCTGCAAGCTTCTGCCTCCATCGCGCCAGACCATGTTCTTCTCGGCGACGATGCCTCCGGAAATCCAGAAGCTGACGGAACAGTTTCTTCGCAACCCCGAGCAGATTCGCGTCAGTCCTCCCGCTACGGCTGCGAAGCTCATCACCCAAAAACTCAAGTTTTCCCCCGCCGACTCGAAGACAAAACGTCATGTTCTGCGCGAGTTGATGCGCACCGAATCGGGCGCAGTCAAAAACGCGATCATCTTCTGCAATCGGAAGAAGGACGTCGCGGTTCTCCACAAATCGCTTCTGAAACATGGTTTCAACGCCGCAGCTCTGCATGGCGACCTCGATCAGCGCCAGCGCATGGCGACACTCGAAGCCTTCCGGAAAGGCGAGGTTACCTATCTTGCGGCCTCTGACGTCGCCGCGCGCGGCCTCGATATTCCCGATGTGAGCCACATCTTCAATTTCGATGTTCCGATCAGCCCCGAGGATTACGTGCACCGTATCGGCCGCACAGGCCGCGCAGGCCGTGAAGGGTTCACAGCGATGATCGTGACGCCAAAGGAAATGAAAGGGCTTCGCGCAATCGAATCGCTTTGCAAGGCCAAGATCGAGTGGATCGACGGGGAGCCCTCCACCGAGAATCTAACGTCGGCGGACTTTAGCGAGCGCCGCGAGCGCACGCGCCGGGGGGATCGCTCCAAAGGCGCACGCAAGGAGACAGCCGCTCCCGAGCAACGCCAAACCGCCGAAGTCAGGCCCATCCGCAGCGTCGCGTCGCGGGGGGCTAAGAACACTGATAGAAGCAGCGTATCGCGGTACCATCGCGAGTTGCTGCCTCCGGCCACATCGGCCCCAGTCATCGGGCTCGGCGACCATGTGCCGGAATTTCTGAAACGTCCCACCCGCGCCGCAGGATAGGGTAGATTGTCATCCTGGCCAAGCGAAGCGCGAGCCGGGGGCCTAAAAATATAAGCATTTCAGCATATTACGATCCCGGATAAGGCTGCGCCTTTCCGGGATGACGCCGGTCCAGCGGCGCGTCCGGCGCTACTCGATCATTGTGAGCCTGGCGCCGCTCAGCTCAAATCCGGAAAGCTGTCTGATAAAGCTCATGCCGAGAAGGTTCTGCGTCATGCGGCCGGGCTCGGCTATTACAGCCTGAACATCCTTGACCGTAATGTCGCCGATACGGACTGTGTCGAGCACAATGGACGCCACGCGAGCCACTCCGTTCGCCGTTGTCGAGCGGCCATTGAAGCGCAGGTTTTGCGGCGCAAGCCCGAGCTTTTGAGCCGTCTCATAGCTAAGCGCCACATAGGTGGCGCCGGTATCGGTCATGAATTCCACCTGCTGGCCTTTGATTTGGGCGACGGCGTGAAAATGACCGTAATCGTTGGCGCTCAGCACGACCTTCCGCGCTCCGGTCGGTTCCTGGCTCGCAGAGATGGTGCCGCGCAGCGGCGCTGCCGATGCGGTCAGAACTTTCGTGTTGAAACGAGCCAGCTTGGGCGAATTCGTTTCAAACTCAAAGAGATGGGCGAACCCGGCGAGAGAAGCCGCCTGCTTGGCGCGGTCAAAGAGAGGCTCGAAGGAGGAGAATGTGAGGTATGCGCCCCCGATAGCGACGGCCCACACCAGAAGCTCCTTCAGAATCCTGCGTTGAAGTTTCCGGCTTTCCATGGTGGTCGCCGCGCTCCGCCGTCTTTGCCTCTTGACGGAAAAGCTGGCCGTGCCCCCACGTCTAGCTTTTCATCAGAAGCTTGTTCCCTGAGAATTCATAAGACCTCAATCGGCTTAAAAAACTCATACCGAGCAAGCTTTGCTGGAGCGCGCCTGGACGCGTGACCAGCGCCTCGACCTTTTCCAGGGTCAACTCTCCGAGAGCAACGCGCTCAAGCTTGACGCGGGCTGCGAAAGCCCGGCCGTTCGCAGTCTCGACGGGAACGCTGTAGTCCAGCGCTCCAACCTGTATCCCCGCCTTGCGCGCATCTTCCGGCCGAAGCACCACCGTCGAGGCGCCGGTGTCGACGATCATGCGGATGCTCTTGCCGTTGACCTGGGCTCTGGCGATGAAATGCCCATCGCCGGTTTTGCGAATCGTCACCACTGCGCCGTGCCCCGCGATTCCCGGCGAGACGGTCTGGACGGAGCCCGGCTGAAGCTCCTGAACGACGCGGTCGCGAACCTCGCCAAGCTCGCTTCGATAGGCATAAAGCGCCAGCACCACGAGGCCGATCGCCGCCCAGCTCCCAAGCGCTTTCAAGGCCTCGGCGGCTCTGCCCGCCGTCAGCCTTGCGGCGCCGGCCATGAGAAAAATAAGGAGGGAAAGGAGGCCCGCGACGCGGGGAAAATCTTCCCGCGGCAGATCGGCTATCATCTCGCCTTCGCCCGTAATCACATAGAGAACAATACTAACCGCGAGCAGGCCAATAGCGAGGAAAATCATAGATTGTCCATTTTTCGAACGCGGGCGACATATAGGTGAATATCGGGAAAAACACAGCTCCCTTTATCTGAGCATACTAGGCCCTCCGCGAATCGCTCCATAATTCGTACATTAACCTTTTCACATATCGCCGTGAGAACTGAATAGGCCAAAGAAGCATTCATGCGATACCCAGCCGATTTGCTCGACGAGATCCGAAGCCGCGTTCCCGTGAGCCGCGTCGTGGAGCGACACGTCAAGCTCAGGCGCGCCGGGCGGGAATACATGGGCTTATCGCCCTTCAAGACCGAAAAAACCCCTTCGTTCACGGTGAACGACCATAAGGGCTTCTACCATTGCTTCGCGAGCGGCGAGCACGGCGACATTTTCACTTTTCTCATGAAGGTGGAAGGGCTGACGTTTCCTGAAGCCGTGGAACGGCTTGCGTCGGAGGCGGGGGTTATCTTGCCGGCTCCGAAACCTGTTGATGAAGCAAAGGCGAGTCATGAGACCCGCGTCCGCGAGGCGCTTGAAGAGGCATGCCGCTTTTTTGAATCTGCGCTTGCCGGTCGCGAAGGAAACGCCGCGCGCGCTTATCTCGAAAAGCGGGGCGTTCAGTTCTCGGAAATCAAGTCGTTTAGGCTGGGCTTCGCGCTAGACAACAAGGCGGCGTTGAAGGGCCATCTCGGCGGCAAAGGCTTTTCGATCGCCGAGATGCAGGACGCCGGTCTCTTGATCCACGGCGACGATATCGCGATCCCCTATGACCGTTTTCGCGGGCGGTTGATCTTCCCGATCACGGACCCAAAACGGCGGGTTATCGCCTTTGGAGGCCGCGCCCTTCTGCCCGATCAGCAGCCGAAATATCTCAATTCGCCGGAGACTGAGCTGTTTCACAAGGGACATGTGCTCTTCAATCTCGCAGCGGCGCGCGATGCGGTGAAAACGGCGAAAACGGTCATCGTCGCGGAAGGCTATATGGACGTCATCGCGCTTCACCGGGCAGGCTTCACGAACGCCGTGGCTCCGCTCGGAACCGCGCTGACATCCGATCAGCTCCGCTTGCTATGGTCGATGGCTCCGCTTCCGACGCTTTGCTTCGACGGTGACACGGCAGGGCAAAAGGCCGCACATCGGGCGATCGACACATCGTTGCCGCATCTCGAGCCTGGGCGTTCTTTGCAATTCGCCTTCCTGCCCGAGGGTCGTGACCCGGACGACATGGTCACCGGCGGCGCGGAGGATGTCCTGGCGAAGGCGCTCGCCAAGCCCGCGCCGTTGATCGACGTATTGTGGGCGCGCGAACGGGATCGGCATCCGCTCGATACTCCTGAGCAGCGCACGCAGCTGGAACACCGCTTGCGGGAGTTGGCGGCGCAGATTGAGCACAAAAGCCTAAGCCGCGAATATGTCGATGTTTTCCGCAAGCGGCTGCGTATGCTTGGACGAACAGTAAGCATCGCGCCTGAACCTGCGGAACTTCAGTGGCGGGAGCGCACGGATCAAGTTCGGCAAAGGCGGGGGAGGATACCGCGCGTCGATCCACGCGCGCGCACGACCAGCCTTCTTTCAAGCAACCTTGCCAAGCCGTCAGCACCGAACGGCACACACGGGGAAGCGCAATTTATCATGGCCCTTGTGCGTCATCCCTGGCTTCTTGACGAGTATCTGGAAGAAATCGCCAGCCTTCATTTGGATGATGCTGGCTGTTGCCGTATTCGCAACGCAATGTTAACCATACATCAGACGGAGGAGGCGCTTGACAATGAAA
>JBAVVQ010000489.1:0-15474 GCA_049697375.1 Rhodomicrobium sp. | reverse complement strand
GCGCCGGAAGCGTAAGGGCAAGCGGTCCCGACCCCCACGCGTCGCCATAGACCTCGATGGCGCCGTCCGCATCAAGCTGGCCTAGAACCTTACCCAGGGCGTCGGCCCCGGGATCTTCGACGCCATCGGCCAACCACGTGACGCGGATATTGCCCCGCCGCGAGCCAAGTTCCTTCTCGATTTGCTGGGCAAGCGCTGCACGATCCCCGGGGTAAGGCTGCGGCGTCAACGATGCGAAATGCTGCCGGAACTCGGCGGGCGTCAGCGATTGAAGCGGCGCAGCCGGTCCGGCGGTCGGAGCAAGGATGAGCGTCTGGCCGCTATCGTCAGCCAAGGTTGCAAGCTGTTCGGCGAAAGCCTGCCGGGCTGGCCAGCGGCTTCCAGCGGCCCAGCCATTATCGACAACGACAAGAAGCGGCTGCGTCACCGCCGTTGAAGCATTTGCCGGAGGCTTGATCAAGGGGCCGGCCAATGCGGCGATCACGGCGGCGGCGACCAGCATGCGAAGGGCTGTAAGCCACCATGGGCTTCGTATCGGCATCCTTTCGCGCGCCTTGAGCCTGAGAAGGAGCGAGGTCGGCGGAAAGGCGACCGTCTCGGGCCGGGGCGGCGTCAAGCGCAGAAGCCACCATATGACCGGTAAAACCGCCAGCCCCATAAGCATCCAGGGCGCGGTAAAGGTAAGAGAACTCAATAGGCCCGGCATCATGACAGACCGGTCCTTGCAGCCGTTTGGCCCTTGATAAGGCCCTTGGCGCGATAGGCTTTTTCAAGCCCGGAAAGATGCATGTGGAGAGGAAGGAGCGCCTCGACTGCTGGGTGGTCGGTGTGATGGAGGAAGGGGGTCCATGCCACCTTTGCGGCGTTGAGCGCGATGGCCGCCTTGTGCGCGGCGAGCTTTTGCTGGTACTCCGCCCTTAGCGTCTCGGCGCGTTCGGCCACATACCGGGCGCCGTTTTCGGCGTCAATGAACTCCACGCGGCCCTGATAGGGCAGGCTTTCCTCCGCCGGATCGAGAATTTGCATGAGATGGCCGCGGATTCCTTGCACGGCAAACTTATTAAACACTGTCGCCAAAGTTGGTTCCGGTTCGAGAAAATCGCTGAAAATGACCATTTCGGAGTGACGGCTCAGCCGGTTTTTGCAATTCGGCAAGCCCTCGAAACCGGAAAACGAACGCGCAAGTGTCTCCATTATGACCGTGGCGGTATTGTGCCGCGCCTTCGGCTCCATAAGATTGGGAATGCCGACACGTTCCCCTGCCTCGGACAGGAGTGTCGCCAGAGCGAGCGCCAGAACAATCGCGCGCTCGGCCTTGGAGGTTTGCGACAAGCGCGAGCGGAAATGCATCGACGGCGACAAGTCGATCCAGATCCAGACCGTGTGGGCTGCCTCCCATTCGCGTTCGCGCACGAACAGGTGGCTCGATCCTGCCGAGCGCCGCCAATCGATAAGCGCGGATGAGTCACCGACCTCGAAATTCCGATACTGCCAGAATGTTTCGCCGGGGCCCGCGCGCCGCCTCCCATGTGTGCCCTGAGCCACAGTCATGGAAACACGCCTCGCTTCCAAAAGGAGCGCGGGCAGCTTTCCCACCAGATCCTGGGAAGCGCCCTCAAGGGCAAGAGCTGACGGCCTGGAAAGAAGATCAGATGACATCAAACGCGCTGCGGTCTCACAAGCCATTCAGGAGACCATCGATCACCTGATCGATGGTTATGTTTTCGGTCCGCGCCGTAAAAGTAAGCGCCATGCGATGCCGCAGGACCGGCTTTGCCAAGGCGATCACATCGTCGACCGAAGGCGCGAAGCGTCCATCGAGCAGCGCACGTGCGCGTACAGTCAGCATCAGCGCCTGGCTGGCGCGCGGACCCGGCCCCCAGGCCACAATCTCATTTACGCGAGGAGCGGCTTCGGCTGTTTGCGGACGTGCAGAGCGAACCAGCTTCAGGATCGCATCGACAACGCTGTCGCCTGTCGGAATCTGCCGCACGAGGCGCTGCGCAGCCATAACTTCCTCCGCGTTAAGCACCTGCTGTACGATCCTGTCCTCGACGCCCGTCGTGGAATAAAGCATGCGACGCTCGGCGGCTGCATCCGGGTAGGTCACATCGACCTGCAAGAGAAAGCGATCGAGCTGAGCTTCCGGCAAAGGATAGGTGCCCTCCTGCTCAAGTGGATTCTGTGTCGCAAGAACGAAGAACGGCGCAGGCAGCGCATAGGTTTGTCCGGCAAAAGTGACCTGATGCTCCTGCATCGCCTGTAAAAGCGCAGACTGCGTCTTGGGGCTCGCCCGGTTGATCTCGTCCGCCATGAGAAGCTGCGCGAACACGGGCCCCGCGATGAAGCGGAAGGACCGCGAACCCGCTTTTTCTTCGAGCACTTCCGTGCCTACAATATCGGACGGCATCAGATCGGGCGTAAACTGAATGCGCTTTGCATGAAGCCCGAGCGCTGCGCCGAGCGCCTCGACAAGAGAGGTCTTGGCGAGTCCGGGCACGCCGATGAGAAGGGCATGGCCCCCCGAGAGAATGTTAACAAGGACAAGTTCAATGACGGTATCTTGTCCGAAGATAACGCTGGAAATCGCGTCCTTGACACGCGCCACTTTCGTCCGGATGTCATCGACACGTCTTACAATGTCCGGCTCGGCGGTGTGGTGCATTTTTTGAGCAACCTTTTGAGGACTGGGCCAATTTCCGATTTCGAGTATATGCTGATGCTTCCCGGTGATACAACGTCGCTTAGGCAAAGTTCATGCCTAATTCGGTTTACCTCCCGCGGCAAGAAGGCTGAGGTGTCCACTGCATCATTTGTCGGCATTGTGGAGAGATTCGCGTGCAGAAGCCTCTTAAGCTGACGGAGGAGGAGAGGCTAAACCCTTTTTCTCCCGAGGGTTTTGCCGCGCGTGCGCGTGCTCGCGGCCTGCCGCTCGAGAAAGCCGGATGGATGGCTTCGCAGCCGGCATCCTATGGAATTGACGCCGGGCGGAGGCTCGACGAGAACGGCAATGCTAACGAAAATTTAAGGCTTGAAGATCTGGTTTCCCGGGAAGCCTGGAAGATGGCGGCCGTGCTGGTGCCGGTCGTGGCGCGTGAACCCGAGGCAACGGTGCTTCTGACGCTCAGAAACGCGCATCTCTCAGCTCACAGCGGGCAGATTGCCTTCCCGGGCGGCAAGATCGAGCCGGGCGATGCAACGCCCATCGAGGCAGCGCTGCGGGAAGCAGAAGAAGAGATTGGATTGCCGCGGAAGTTGGTGACGCCCTTGAGCCTGCTCGACCGGCACAACACGGGCACGGGCTTCCGCATCATTCCCGTTCTCGCGCTCGTCGACCCATTCTTCACACCGGCGCCAGACCCGAACGAGGTGGCCGATGTCTTCGAGGTCCCTCTATCCTTCCTTATGGAAGAAGAGAATCACATGCAGCATCTGCGCGAGTGGAAGGATCGGCGCATTCTGTTCTACGCCATGGAGTATGAGCAGCGTTTCATCTGGGGCGCGACGGCGGCAATGTTGCGCAATCTCTATGAAAGGCTGTACACGCCGGACGTGAACTGATCCCGGATGCACCCATGACAGGCTTGATCGTCACGCATGCCGAATGGTTCCTAAAACCCGAGACGCAAGCCGTCTTCGCGTGCCTCAATCGCGAAGGATTCGAGGCGCGCGCTGTCGGAGGCGCGGTGCGCAACACCCTCCTTAATGAGCCTGTGAGAGAAGTCGATTTTGCAACGACGGCGCGGCCGAAGGATACGCTTCGTCTGGCGGCGCAGGCGGGTATTAAGACTGTGCCCACCGGTATCAGCCATGGAACCGTGACGCTGATCGTGCATGGCGTCCCATTCGAGGTCACGACGCTTCGCCGGGATATTGAAACGCACGGGCGGCACGCCACGGTGGCATTCGGCGAAGATTGGGTGGAGGATGCCCGCCGGCGCGACTTCACCATGAATGCGCTTTATGCTGGCAGCAAAGGCGATGTCTACGATCCATTGGAAGGGGCGGCTGATCTTCTGGCCCGTCGCGTCCGGTTCGTGGGCGATGCCCGCACCAGGATCCAGGAAGACTATTTGCGCATCTTGCGCTTTTTTCGTTTCAGCGCTCAGTATGCCCGAGGCGCGTTCGATCGCGAAGGCGTCGCCGCCTCAATCCGGGAGAGGTTCGGCCTGCGGCGCCTTTCGCGCGAGCGCATCCGGTCTGAGTTGCTTCATATCCTCGTCGCGCGTCGCGCGGCGGACGCTATAGAGGTCATGGATGAGAGCGGCCTCCTCATTCTTATCTTCGGCGGCGTGATGCGGCGCGAGCGCTTCAACCGGCTGTGTCAAATTGAGGCGGCGCTTGGGCTGTGGCCAGACCCAATCTTCCGACTCGCGGCGCTCGGCGTGTTCATCCAAGAGGATGCGGCGCGTCTTTCGGCGAAGCTGCGCCTCTCCTCGCAAGAGACGAACACCCTCCTGAGCCTGGCCTCTGCGCCTTCCGTGATCCAGCCACGCACGCGCGAACTGAAAGCGGCGTTGTACCGGCTGGGTCCGCGCATCTACCTCGGGTGTGTCTTGCTTGCCTGGGCTTCCGCGGGCGCATCGGTGAACGACGCCGCCTGGACATCCGCCGTTGATCTTTTACGCTCATGGCCGCGTCCAAAGTTCCCGATCGGCGGCGCGGATTTGATCGCGAGGGGGTGGACCTCCGGCGCAGCCCTGGGTGACCGGCTGAGGCGTCTTGAGGAAGAGTGGATCGCAAGCGGGTTTCTCCTCAGCTGCGAGGACCTTCTCCAACTCCCGGATGATTCCCGATAGGTGGATACGGGCTAGTCAACGTTGACGGTCCTTCGCATCGCAGGTATATGCATCGCAGGTTGCTGCCTATGGCATGCGGGCATCTTTTCATACCAGATTAAGCTTGGATCGCGGGTCGCCCGCCCGCGAAAGGAATTTGTGACATGGCAAATACGAAATCGGCGAAGAAAGCCGCTCGTCAGGCGGAACGCCGGACACTGATCAATAAGGGCCGCCGGAGCCGGATGAGGACTTATGTCCGCAAGGTCGAGGAAGCGATTGCCTCCGGCGACAAGGAAGCGGCAGCCGTCGCTCTTCGGGAAGCGCAGCCCGAGATCATGCGCTCGGCCTCCAAAGGCATCATCCATAAGAATACGGCGTCGCGGAAAATCTCCCGGCTGTCCGCGCGGATCAAGGCTCTCGGCGTCGCGGCGTAGATTCTTAGTTACTGATGCGAATTTGCATCACGGCCCTTTCGTCCTCTGACGTGAGCCAGACTAAGAGCTAAAAAATCTGATAGGAATCAAGGTTCTAGGGAAATCAGATCTCTGGGCCTTTTGTGCTGTTCGAACGAGACTGCGTCATCTTCGCCAAAAGTACAACTTTATCGCGTATTCGTCGAACTAAGCAATTTTGAGCAGATAGGCACCAAAATAATTAATGAATCGTTAATTTTTCCAACGCTTTAGGCTCACTAAACAGATCGCGTCCTGGCCAGCCGCCCCGAAAAGTTACCTATATCGGCCAATTTTAGCGACATTCGTCCGCTCTTGCGCCCGTTCAGCGCCCTTTGTATGGTGAGACATCCGAACGGGGGAAGTTTCCCTCCTGAGATTGTAACCTTGTAATGCGTACCAGAACTCGTTGTGTGGGGTGGCCCCTGCACGCGAGTGTGTATTGTCCATGATCAAGCAATGGATAGATGGTGCGCGCCGAGGTTTTACTTTTCGGCTCTCCTCTCTGTCCGCAAGGTATTGGGCAGGAGGAAATGAATGCGAAGCTATTGCATAGCGGCGTTACAGCACTCCACATGTTCTTACAGATGGAAGTTGCCGGTAACGCCTCAGGTGCGTGCGGTTCCAATCGATCAAGCCCACCATTCTACGTCTCGTGCTGGAGCGCGGCTGCGGCATGAAGCTTCCAAAGCGGAGCGCTCTTCCATTCCATGGAAGACCTATCTTGCCTTAAGAGAATTCAAAAATTTAGCATCGGATATCGCGGACGCCGTTTTTTCGCCGTGTTCCACAAGCCTTTCCTCCGCAGAGACCGAGCGTCCTTCCAGCTTCAATGCACGCGTTCGCACGCGGGCAACTGGCCAGCCTTCTGCTGGGTCGCTCCTCGCTTCTGTTTTGCCGGATGGCGGTGACGCTCCGCGCAACAAAGCGGAGAAGCAGGCGCCGGGTCTCGCTCTGGCAGCGTAGATCCCGGATTTATTCCGTAGAATAAAAAACTTTATTCGATGAAACGCTGAAGCCCATGGGGCGGCGAAGGAATTTTGAAATGGAAGCGTTGGATCTTTCGACTTCGATTGAGCATAAATGGCGGCGTATTCAGAGTCGCCTCCGCGCGGAACTTGGCGACGACGTATTCACAAGCTGGTTTGGACGAGTTGAGCTGGAAGGTTATGACGGACGGGTGGTGCAGGTGTCCGTCCCGACCAAGTTCCTCCGCAACTGGCTGCAATCCCACTATTCGGAGAAGCTTCTCGCGTGCTGCGGCACCGAGCTTGGTGGTGTGAATCGCCTGGAATTTAGAGTTCGCCAGCCGCATCTCGCTCCGGTTGAGAAGCTGAAGCCGGCTGCGCCGTCGAATGATATGGCCACGCCCCGGCCGCAAGCAGCGCCGGCGACGGTTACCCCCCTCCGCATGATGAATATGCCCGCTCGCGACGGGCGGACGGGGCTTGATGGGTTTGAAGGATCACCTCTCGACCCGCGCTACACCTTCCAATCGTTCGTGGTCGGCGCCCCGAACCGGCTGGCCCACGCCGCTGCGTTGCAGGTCGCCGAGAACGCTCCCGACCAGCCTCTGAAATATAACCCCCTTTATATTCATGCGCGCGTCGGCATGGGCAAAACCCATCTGCTGCATGCCATCGCGTGGGAGATGAAGCAGCGCAATCCAAATGCGAAGGTGCTTTACCTTACGGCTGAGCGGTTCATGTACAGCTTCGCCGAGGCGCTCCAAACCCGGGATGCTCCGGCCTTCAAAGAGAAGCTTCGCACCATCGATCTCCTGCTTATCGACGATATGGAGTTCCTCCAGGGCCGTACATTTCAGCAGGAGTTTTGCCACACCTTGAACTCGCTGATCGACGGCGGCAAGCAAGTCGTTGTGGCTGCAGATTGCGCGCCCCTTCTTCTTGAAAGCTTCGACGCAAGAATGCGGTCTCGCCTGTCCGGCGGCTTGGTCGCCGAACTGGGAGCGCTCGACTACGAGTTGCGCTTGAAGATTCTACACAGACGCGCTGCCGAAAAGGCGGCGGCTTCGCCTGGCTTCGAGGTGCCGGCCAATGTCCTCGAATATCTCGCGACTCAACTGACCGAAAACGGTCGCGAGCTGGAAGGAGCCATTACGCGCTTGCACGCGACCTATCAGCTGACGGGCGAGCGCGTTTCCATCGATGCCGCGGAAGGCACGATTGGCGATCTGATCCGATCGAAGGAGCCGAAGCGCGTCAAGATAGACGACATTCTTCGGATCATCGCCAAGCATTATGGTGTCCAGCGGGGCGATCTTCTATCGAGCCGCCGGAATCAGTCCATCGTTCGGCCCCGGCAGATCGGAATGTATCTCGCGAAAACGCTGACTTCTCGTTCTTTGCCGGAAATCGGAAGGCGTTTTGGCGGCCGAGACCATACCACCGTGCTCCACGCCATCCGCAAAATCGAGTCGCTGAAGCAGAACGATGGCGTTTTGAAAGAAGAGCTCGAGTCGCTCTCCCGGATGCTGAAAGACGGCACGATCTGATAGAGCGTGCCTATTTGCATCGGCTGCACTTGACAGAAGTCGCCAAGCCGTGAAACTGGCTCTTCAAAATCAAAACACCGCCCAAGCGGGGTAGTATGCGCTTCGTTGTTGACCGGAATGCCTTTCTCCGTGCTCTCGGACATATCACGGGGATTGTGGAACGCCGTAACACCATCCCCATCCTCTCGAACATCCTGATCGGCGCCGATGACAATGGCGGCCTTACGCTAAAGGCGACAGACCTCGACATGGAAACCGTTGAAAGCGTGCCCGCGAAGGTGGAGACGGCCGGCGCGGTTACGGTTCCGGCCCACACCCTCCATGACATTGTCCGCAAGCTCCCCGAGGGGGCGGAGATCAAAATCGAACGCAAAGGCGGCGAAGGCCGGCTGAAGGTCGCTGCGGGACGAGCGAGTTTCGAGCTTGCGATCCTGCCCGCCGATGACTTCCCGGATATGGGACAAGCCGAGATGCCGCATCGCTTTATGGTGGAAAGCGGCGAGTTGAAGCGCTTGTTCGAAAAGGCGCGCTTTGCCATTTCGACCGAAGAAACGCGGTACTACCTCAACGGCATCTATCTGCATTCCCTGGAAAGCGATGGGGGAAGGAAGCTTCGAGCCGTAGCGACCGATGGTCACAGGCTGGCCCAAGTGGAGACCGATTGTCCTGCGGGCGCGGAAGGGATGCCGGGCGTGATCGTGCCGCGAAAGGCGGTCGGCGAGATCATCAAGCTTCTCGAAAGCGATCAGACCCCGGTCGAGATCGCGCTCTCGCAGGCGAAAATCAAGTTCACCGTCGGCGAGGTGGTCCTGACCTCAAAGCTGATCGACGGCTCTTTTCCCGACTACGCCAGGGTCATACCCACGACGAACAAGAAGCATCTCCTGCTTGAAAACGCGGATCTGGTGAAGGCAGTTGATCGCGTTTCGACGCTATCCTCGGAAAAGGGGCGCGCCGTCAAACTCAATGCCAGCGAGGGTCGACTCATCGTGTCCGCGAACAACCCCGAATCGGGCTCGGCCACAGAGGAAATCTCCGCCGACTATCGCAACGAGCCCCTCGAAATCGGCTTCAACGCGCGTTATCTGCTCGATATCACGGCACAGATCGACGGCTCGCAGGCGCTGTTCAAGCTGGCCGATGCCTCGTCTCCGACCTTGATCTCGGATGAGAACGATGCGTCCGCGTTGTATGTGCTTATGCCGATGCGTGTCTAGTCTGAGCTTTCCTTTGATAAGACGATTGCCCTAGGCTGCAGGTTTTGGAGACATCATCTCGAATCTGGATCAGCAAGCTGACGCTCACCGATTTCCGGAACTATCGCGCAGCAACCATAACAGTACGACCCGCCTCCGTCGTCCTCGTTGGCGCTAACGGCGCCGGAAAAACGAACTGCCTTGAGGCTGTTTCACTTCTTACGGCCGGACGCGGATTACGGTCGCTGCCCTTCTCCGATCTCGGGCGAAGCGGAGGCTCCGGTGGCTGGGCGGTTGCCGCACGCGTCTCGATCGCGGGCGAAGACATCGAGATTGGGACCGGCGTTCAGCCTTCTGCGGACGGGATCGTGAGCGCCCGCGCCGCCCGCATCGTGAAGATCGATCACGCTATGGCGAAGGGCTCCGGCGCGCTGGCGCCGGTGCGGATGATATGGCTCACGCCCGCGATGGATGGTCTTTTTACCGGACCCGCCAGCGACCGCCGCCGTTTTCTGGACCGGCTCGTCCTCAGCCTGGAGCCTTCTTATGCTAGCGCGGCTGCCGTCTTCGATCGGGCGATGCGGCAGCGAAACAAGGCGCTGGAGTCGCTGAGCCCGCCCCAGCTTCTGAACGCGATCGAGGCGCAAATGGCGGAAGCAGCGGCGAGCATAGCCACCGCCCGCAGGCGCGCGACCGAAAGCCTCGCCGGCGAAATCCTGGAGGAGCGCGACCGCGATCCCGACTCGGTGTTCCCCTGGGCGGGGCTGACGCTGCAGGGCCATCTCGAAGGGCAGGCCGCCGCGATGGAGGAGGGGGATATGAGCGATGCTTATCGCCAACTTCTGGCGAGCATGCGCGACAGGGACCGCGCCGCCGGGCGCACCCTGATCGGTCCCCACCGAAGCGACATCGAGGTTATTCATGGACCGAAAAGCGCACCGGCGAAGATCTGCTCGACTGGCGAACAGAAGGCCCTCCTCATCGGCCTTGTCCTCGCTCACTCCCATCTTATCAAGAAAACCTCTGACGGCATGTCCCCTCTGATTTTGCTTGATGAAATCGCGGCGCATCTCGATGTTGACCGCCGCCTTGCGTTGTTCTCATCCATCGCGAGCCTGAACGCTCAAGTCTGGATGACGGGGACGGACGCGGACATCTTTTTGCCCCTCGGCAATGTCATAGAAACACAGTTTTTCCGTGTTTCCAATGGCGCTATTGTTCTCGCAAACGATGCAGAATCCGCTTCGGAACACTAAATAATAGAAAAGCAGGTCCGCAAAATTCGCGGGTGATCAGGTGCACTTTATGGAAGCAGCAAGACGCATGGACATGGCGGCGGAAGCCTATGGCGCCGACAGCATCAAGGTCCTGAAAGGGCTCGATGCGGTCCGCAAGCGTCCCGGTATGTATATCGGCGATACGGACGACGGCTCGGGCCTCCATCACATGGTCTACGAGGTTGTCGACAACGCCATCGACGAGGCGCTCGCAGGTTATGCCGATTATGTGTCTGTGGCGCTGAACGCCGACGGTTCCGTGACCGTGGAGGATAATGGCCGTGGCATTCCAACCGAGATCCATTCGGAGGAAGGCGTCTCCGCGGCCGAAGTGATCATGACCCAGCTCCATGCAGGCGGAAAGTTCGACCAGAACTCGTACAAGGTTTCGGGCGGCCTGCACGGCGTCGGCGTCTCGGTTGTGAACGCGCTTTCGACCCGGCTTGAGCTGACGGTCTGGCGGAGCGGTCAAGAGCATTTCATGGCGTTCGCCGACGGCGTCCCTGAGGAGGCGCTCAAGATCGTGGGTAAAGCGCCGGGCAAGTCTGGCACACGCGTCACTTTCACGCCGAGTTCCGTGACCTTTTCAATGGTGGAATTCGATTACGCGACGCTTGAGCACCGTCTGCGGGAGTTGGCGTTCCTGAACTCCGGAGTCAACATTATCCTCTCGGATCTGCGCGGCGTCGAACCGGTCAAGAGCGAGTTGAAGTATGAGGGCGGTCTGAAGGCGTTCGTTCAGTACCTCGACCGGGCGCGTGCTCCGCTTTTCGCCGAGCCGATTTTCATTAAAACCGAACGGGAGGGCGTTGCGGTCGAAGCAGCGTTGTGGTGGAACGACGGCTATCACGAAGGCGTCTTCTGCTTCACGAATAACATCCCGCAGCGGGATGGCGGAACACACTTGGCTGGTTTCCGGGCCGCGCTCACGAGGACAATCAACACTTACGCCACTTCTTCCGGCATCGCGAAAAGGGAGAAGGTGCAACTGACCGGTGATGATGCGCGTGAGGGGTTGACCTGCGTGCTATCCATCAAAGTGGCGGACCCAAAATTTTCGAGCCAAACCAAGGACAAGCTGGTTTCGTCCGAAGTTCGGCCCGCGGTCGAAGGCATCATGACCGAGGCTCTTGGCGCGTGGTTCGAGGAGCATCCCGTCGAAAGCAGGCTCGCGATCCTGAAGATTGCCGAGGCGGCGGCGGCTCGCGAGGCGGCGCGCAAAGCACGCGAGTTGACGCGGCGCAAAGGCGTGCTCGATGTCGCGAACCTTCCCGGCAAGCTCGCCGACTGTCAGGAGCGCGATCCAGCAAAGTCCGAACTGTTCCTCGTCGAGGGTGACAGCGCGGGCGGATCTGCCAAGCAGGGCCGCGACCGCTCCAATCAGGCGGTTCTTCCCCTGCGCGGCAAAATCCTGAACGTCGAGCGCGCGCGCTTCGACAAGATGCTTTCGAGCCAGGAGATCGGGACGCTGATCACCGCGCTCGGCACCGGCATCGGCCGCGACGACTTCGATATTTCGAAGCTGCGCTATCATCGCATCATCATCATGACGGACGCCGATGTGGACGGCGCCCACATCCGCACGCTGCTGCTTACATTCTTCTATCGCCAGATGCCGCAGCTCCTGGAAAACGGCCATCTCTATATTGCTCAGCCTCCGCTATATAAGGTGAAGCGCGGGAACTCGGAAAACTATCTTAAGGACGAGCGGGCTTTTGAGGACTTCCTGATCAATGGCGGCCTCGACGGAGCCGTTCTCAAAGCGGATAGTGGCGAGCACCGCTCGGGCCGCGACCTTCGCGCGAGCGTCGAGCGGGCGCGGTCCTTCGCGCATGTGCTGGACGGGCTACATATGCGCTATTCGCGCACCGTTGTGGAACAGGCTGCCATCGCCGGGCTTCTCAACCCGAAGCTTGTCAACAATGAAGAGGAAGCGGAGCGGCTGGCTGGCAAGGTGGTGGATCGCCTGACGGCCCTCTCGGAGGAGACGGAGCAAGGCTGGACATGGAGCCGTGGCTCCGATGGCGGTTTTGTCTTCTCCCGCGAGGTGCGCGGCGTAAAGGAAGCCCACAACGTCGATTGGGCGCTCATCCAGTCGGCGGATGCCCGAAAATTGCACACCTATCATGCCGAGTTTTCCGACTTGTTCTCAGGCGGCCTGGCGTTGGAACGCAAGGCGACCGAGACGCCGGTCTTCGGGCCGCGCACTCTATTGGATGCTGTGTTCACGGCGGGACGGGCCGGGCTCACCATGCAGCGCTACAAAGGTCTCGGCGAGATGAATCCCGGGCAGTTGCGCGAAACAACACTCGATCCCAACGTCCGGACCTTGATGCAGGTGAAGCTTGGCGAATTGAATGACGCCGATGAAATCTTCTCGAAGCTGATGGGCGATATTGTTGAGCCGCGACGGGAGTTTATCCAGCAAAACGCGCTTTCGGTGGCCAACCTCGATATCTAATTGGGAGCGCTTAATCTCCTCGTTGGCGCGCCTTGAGTCCAATTTATGTTGCAGTGCAACATAAATCGCGCTATCTTGACCCCAGGTACAAAGTCCGCGAGGCGCCCCATGTTCTTCTTCTTTCCATTTAACACTGAGAGCCAGTCATCCTCGAGCGCCAAGACGCTGCCTCTCCTTCCCTTCCTGCCTGCGCCTGCGAGCGCGAGGACGAATCCGCGCAGGACTGAGCGCGCAAGTGATATTGGAGATTTCGCCGTCGATTTTCTGCGCCAGACAATAGTGGCCTTCACCTCGTCACTGACCGCGCTTGGAAACGCAGCAAATGCGCTGTTCGCCCAAACGACGGCGGTGCTTGCTACAGATCGTGTCGCCCGCGACGCCGTTGGCTTCCTCAATGGAAACTGGTTCAATTTCGGGGCACAAAAAAATCCAATGTCGCCGTTCGGACCCTACCGGCAGATGCAAGACCCGATGTCATTTTCTCCCTTCTTGACGCAAGGCTTCAACCCCACGGCCTTCAATCCATGGGCCGCCTTCTCAGAAGGCATGAACTTCTGGGCAAACATGTGGATGCCTGCTGCGCCGCGGCGTAACCCGTTCGGCAACGCGCCCGGAGCTACTCCATTCGCGGCGAAAGTCTCAGCGCCCAACGGCTTCACCTTGGGCTTTTCCTGGGGCGCATAGAGCAGTATGGCCGCCTTTTCGGCGGCCATTTTGAAAGAACTACGTCGTCTTGGGCTTTGGAACCGACGCGCACGTCCCCTTCTTCTTTTCAGTCGGGGCCGACCATTTGCAGTCACTGCGGCCCCCACAGGCAGTCTCGTCTTTGAGGGTCTTGCAAGCCTTCTCTTTGACGGGCTGCGCGGTCTCGGCCAGCGCGGGCAGCGACACGGCTGCAAAGGATGCCGCTAGGACGGCAGAAAAAAGAATACGCATAGATCTATGTCTCCCAAAAGGTCTGTTATCGATCCCGTCCCGGGATCGAATCGCACCCTAGAACACCTTTTTGGCGGAACTGCAAGAAAAGCGACTACTTTATCCGCCTGCTCCACAAAAGGGCATCTGAGAGGCGGTCGTCGCCCCAGAACAGTTCACCGCTTCCGGTTGTAAAACTTGGCGCGCCGAATAGGCCTCGAGCTTGCGCTTCGTCCGTGTTCTCGCGAAGCTTGCTCTTGATTTCCGGCGACTGGGCCCGGTCGAAGGCTCCGCTTTCGCTAGCCCCGGCTGCGGCAAGGGCCGTCACGAGGGAGGAGCGGTCGGCAATGTTCTATTGTTTCGCGAATTCCAGCGAGAAAATAGCTCGGATAAAGGCGGGGCCCCATCCCTCATCCAGACCAACGAGCGCAAGACGCGCCGCAGGCAATCCATTCTGAGGAAAAGGCTCAGGCAGGCGAAACGTCAGCCCGCGAGCTCCAGCAATGCGCTCGATATCGCGCACCATGTAGCGGCCCTTTGCGGGATAGATGTTGAAGGGCGACGTGTCCCAATTCTGCGCTTTGAAAATGGGGCCGAGCAGAAACGGCTTCCAAATCACGTCCACATCGGCTTTCCTAGCCATCTCTTCGATCCGCATTGCCGAGAGGTAGCTGTATGTCGATGCGAACTCGAACCAAAAGGTGAGACGGGCCATCGTTGTGTCCTCTTGCCGCCGAACGCAGCCTCCGCTATGCCGACTTAAATCCTTCCTCAAGAGCTGTCATGTCAGAAAAAAAAAGCATCAAGAAAGTGGTCCTCGCCTATTCCGGCGGCCTCGATACGTCGATCATTTTGAAGTGGCTGCAAGCCACCTACGCTTGCGAGGTGGTGACGTTCACCGCAGACCTCGGCCAGGGCGAGGAGCTTGAGCCCGCGCGCAGAAAGGCGGAGATGCTCGGCATCAAGCAGATCTATATCGAGGATCTGCGCGAGGATTTCGTGCGGGACTATGTGTTTCCGATGTTCCGGGCGAACGCGGTTTACGAGGGGCTTTATCTTTTGGGCACTTCGATTGCGCGGCCGCTCATAGCCAAGCGCCAGATCGAGATCGCGCGCGAAACCGGCGCGGATGCCGTTTGCCACGGCGCAACGGGCAAGGGCAACGACCAGATTCGCTTCGAGCTGACCTATTACGCGCTTGAGCCGAACATCACGGTGATCGCGCCGTGGCGCGAGTGGGAGTTCAAGTCGCGGGCTGCGCTTCTCGATTTCGCGGAGAAGAACCAGATCCTCGTCGCGAAAGACAAGCGCGGGGAAGCGCCTTTCTCTATGGACGCGAATCTGCTGCATACCTCGTCCGAAGGAAAGCTCCTGGAAGACCCGGCCGTGGAAGCGCCGGACTATGTGTATCAGCGCACCGTTTCGCCCGAGGACGCGCCGAACCATCCAGAAATCATCGAAATCGGCTTTGAACGCGGTGATCCGGTCTCAATCGATGGCGAGGTCTTGTCTCCCGCAACGCTGCTCACGCGCCTCAATGACTATGGCCGCAAGCACGGTATCGGCCGCCTCGACCTTGTCGAAAACCGCTTCGTCGGCATGAAGTCGCGCGGCATATACGAAACTCCGGGGGGCACGATCCTGCTCGCAGCCCATCGCGGCATCGAAAGCGTCACGCTCGACCGCGTGGCGGCACATCTGAAGGACGAGCTGATGCCGCGCTATGCCGAGATGATCTATAACGGTTTTTGGTTCGCGCCCGAGCGTGAGATGCTGCAAGCGCTCATCGACAAGAGCCAGGAGTTCGTGACCGGCAAGGTCCGCGTCAAGCTTTACAAGGGCAGCGCGCATGTTATTGGGCGCGAAAGCCCGTATTC
>JBAVVQ010000488.1:0-9215 GCA_049697375.1 Rhodomicrobium sp. | reverse complement strand
GGATATTTTTCCACCTGCGTCGCGTATCTGAAGTCATAGTGGATGCGGTGAGCGTTGAATGTGACGGCAGAGAAGCGGAACAGCTTGACAGGATCGATTGGACAGGGCTCCTGCCAGTCGAGGTTCTCCGGCAACGGGATCGGCTTAGGCGGCACGAACTCCTTTGGCATTTCGACATACGCGATGTCTTGCTCTTCCTCGACAGCGAGGCCGCGCGGCGAGCTGACTTCATGCTTTACCGTCACGAAGGCCACTTTCCCATTCTTGCCCTCTTTCAACGAGACTTTCAAAATTTCAGATCTTTTCTCAAGGGCGTCTCCGACCCTAAGCTCGCCATGGAAAACCAAGCGCCCCCCGGCCCACATGCGCCGCTCAAGCGGCAAGGGCGGTAGAAACCCGCCGCGCCTTGGATGACCGTCAGGGCCGATCTGTGACATCGGCGCCATCGGAAGAAAATAAATCCAGTGCCAAAGATAGGGCAGGAGATCGCCCGGTTCTGCGCCGGCCGGGGAGTCGAACGTGGCGGCGAGCGCGCGGAGCGGCTTTGGATCGGCCTGATCGGCGACACACTCGCTGCGCCCTATCCAGTCAACCCACTCGTTGTCCGCCAATGCGCCCCTCCCGGATACCAGCCTCGGCCGGATATCCGGATCTTAGCGCTTCCAAGCCGTAAGTCCAGTTCCCTGGATGAGATTGGGATTTGTTTCTTTCTTCTTATCCTTCGCCCAGCAACTTGACCGGGACGGCGCAGGCGGCAGATAATAGTTTTAATAGGGTGAGCTCACATGGGCATGGCCCGGATACCATCGAAAGTCTTCAAGCCGCTGGCCGCCGGCGCCCCGGCGCCTTTCATTGAAAAGCCGGTGCGTCTGGAGCGCGTGATTCATTTCGTTGCGCCGCAGGTGGAAAAGATCCGCGCCAAGATGCCCGAGTTGATCCGCCAAGTCGATGTAATCTGCGGCGATCTAGAGGACGCAATCTCAGCCGCGGATAAGGCTCGCTGAAGAAAGGGTCACGCCATGAGAGACAAAATAGTCAGTGCCGACGAGGCTATCAGCCTTGTGCGCGATCGCGATACGATTTCGAGCTGCGGCTTCGTTCAGTCTTGCGTGCCTGAAACGCTGCTTAAGGCGCTCGAGCGACGCTACCTTGCGACTGGTACACCCCGCAATCTCAGCCTGTTCGCCACCGCCGGCCAAGGCGACAGCAAGACGAAAGGTTTAAGCCGCCTCGGCCACGAGGGATTGCTCCGCAAAGTCGTCGCCGGCAATTGGGGACGCATGCCCCCCGTTTGCAAACTGGCTTTGGATGAAAAAATCTATGGCTACAATCTGCCGCAGGGTATCATCGCGCAGCTCTTCCGTGATCTCGCTGGCGGCAAGCCGGGCACATTCTCCAAGATCGGCCTGCATACTTTTGTCGACCCCCGGCACGAGGGTGGCCGCATCAACAAGATAACCACGCGAGACATCGTCAAGCTCGTCGAGTTCGAAGGCGAGGAATGGCTTTTCTATAAAGTCGCGCCGGTCACCGTCGCCTTCATCCGCGGCACCACCGCCGATCCCATGGGGAATATAACCATGGAGAAGGAGCCGCTTACGCTCAACAATCTCGCCATGGCGATGGCCGCCAAGAACTCGAACGGCATCGTGATCGCTCAGGTCGAACGCATCGCCGACTACCACACTCTGCCCCCGCGCGAAGTGCGCGTCCCAGGCATCTTCGTCGATTGCGTCGTGGTCGCGGACCCTGAGGACCATATGACCAATCTCGCCACGCCATACGACCCCGGCTATGCCGGCCGCATCCGGGTCCCGGCCGCCTCCGTGCCGCCCATGCCGCTCGATGAGCGCAAGGTGATGGCCCGCCGCGCGTCCTTCGAACTGCCGCCCAACGGCATCGTCAATCTGGGCGTCGGCGTCCCGGAGGGCGTCGCCTCCGTCGCCAATGAAGAGAAGGTGCTGAAATACATCACGCTGTCGGTGGAGTCGGGCGCAATCGGCGGCATCCCGGCGAGTGGCGCAAGCTTCGGCGCCAGCCTCAACATGGATGCAATCATCGATGAGAATCAGCAATTCGATTTTTACGACGGCGGCGGGCTCGACATGGCCTGTCTTGGCATGGCCGAATGCGATCGCTGCGGCAATGTCAATGTTAGCCGCTTCGGGACGCGTCTGATCGGGGCTGGCGGTTTCATCAATATCAGCCAGAACGCGCGCCGCATTGTTTTTGCTGGGACCTTCACCGTTGGCGGCCTCAAAGTTGCGGTCGAGGACGGGAGGGTGAAAATTGTAGAAGAAGGCAAGAACAGGAAATTCGTTGAAAAAGTCGGTCAAATCAGCTTTTCCGGCCAATACGCTTACGACCGCCACCGCCCCGTCCTGTATGTAACCGAGCGCTGCGTCTTCCGCCGTGTTCGCGCTGGGCTGGCCCTCATAGAGGTCGCGCCCGGCATTGACATCGAACGGGATATTCTGGCGCATATGGATTTCAAACCAGTCATCGGCGAGCCGGAGACGATGGACGTCCGCATATTCCGAGACGAACCCATGGGGCTTGAGACACATCTGCTCAATCTCGACTTGCCCGACCGCATTACCTACGATCAGCAGCGCAATATACTGTTCCTCAATTTCGAGGGAATGTACATCCGGATAAAGGCCGACGTTGTGAAGCTGCGCGGCCTGCTGGAGGAGCGGTGCAAAAAGATCGGCCAGAGGGTCGGCGTTGTCATCAACTATGACAAGTTCCGCATATCCGAAGACACCTACGACGACTATGCGGATATGGACCGGCACATGCTCGAACACTATTACACGACGATTACCCGCTTCGCGACGAGCGCCTTCATGCGAATGAAGCTCGGCGAGGTCTTCACCCGCCGCGACATCGCTCCGCACGTATTCGAGAAGAAGGAGGACGCGCAGGCCTTCCTCGCCTCGCTCGACGCGCAGGACGGCGGCGCGGCTTGAGGCGGACAGTAATCAGGGCTCGATGGTTTCTGGAACCACCGCGTGCTTCAGAGCGAGGGCATCCTCTTTCACGAAGACCGTGCGTGCTTGGCGGCGGTCATCCAAGATCGCAACAACCTGCAAAAGCATGTTCAGCAGGCTGAAAGGCGCTCCCTTCTCGACGTCCGCAAGGCAAAGCGGCGTCAGCCGTCCCGCGGTTCAAAGAAGGCGTCCCGCTCCCTCTCCACGGCTTTGATCTGCTCGAGAATGAGTTCGAGGCGATCAAGCTCCCGGCCAACCTGACTCTTCAGGTGGCTGGGCAGAGGCCGGCTATCTCCTGTCTTGCTCCTGTCTTGCTCCTGTCTTGAGCTGTCCGAGCTTTAGTTTTGCGATAATGGTGGACTTCTTGTTTCGCCCTCTTGCTTCAGGCCTTGAACCCTTGTTCCAGGCGCTGGACTATTATGGTGTTTAGCGGGATGTGTTCCACATTGGCAGCCTCGCTGAGTTTGGCCTTGAGAGGCCTGGGCAATCGCACATAAAGGGCCTCGGTATCGTTACCGGTCTTTGCCGTCGGAGGGGAGACAAAGAATTCGACGAGGATTTTTGCGTTGAACTCGTAGCAGTATGAAACTGCGTCCTCTATCGAGATGGTTTCGACAGTGATGCTGGGATCGCCTCCGATCTTTTCGTCCAAGACCCGCTCTTCGTATGCGTAAAGAGTGCCGTGCGGATTGCGGACAATCCATCCCTTCCGCGGCCTGGTGGTGCACTCGTCACGGTCCCAATCGTAGTCGCCGACAGCCTCATAGCAGAAAGTCGCGAGGACTTCTAAATGCTCAGGATCGAAGGTGGCGCCTTCGACGATGCGCTTGCCGCCTGAAATGTGATCAGAAAGTTTCGTCATGTGTCAGCTCCTTGCTTCTAACATCGCCGGGAGATCCCCGCCTCTGCCGGGGAGGCAGTAGCAGGTTGACGTCTTTGGCGGTCCATCAGCCAAGCTCCAGCGTGAGCAGCCACGCACACGAAGGAAACTCCGCCGACGAACGAGTATAAGAGCGTAAGCTACACCACTTGGGACTGCAAATATTACATCGTCTTCATTCTGAAATGCCGGCGAAAAACGCTGTATCCGGAACTTGGTTTTCGGCACACGATGATTTCGATTCCACCCAAATATGCGGTGTCCTAGGATTGGGATACAAATTCACGGGCTGACGCGCGCCTGCGTATCCGTTTTCTGCAGCCGTTACTCTGCTGTCGTAGGATCGATCACGGTCCGGATTTCCGAGATGCTGTTGGCTGGGAAGCCGCCCTGCCGCGCATGTTCGCGCACCGTCGCCTCATCAGGCGCAATGTAGACACAGTAAATCTTGTCAGCCGTGATGTAGCTGTGCAGCCACTGAATCTGCGGACCAAGATTCCTCAGGACGCTGCACGACTTCTGCGAAATCGCCTGCAACTCCTGCGGCTTCAGATTCCCGGCTCCGGAAATTTCGCGCTCAATGATAAATTTGGGCATGCAGGACCGCCGTTGGATGAGATGAGGAACTTTAACATTTGACAGATAGGGGCGCAAGCTTAGCGGTTGATGGTGGCACGTTTAGACCTCCATAGGCATGGCGCTCGCGACGCGCGACCTGATGGCTGATCTCCGCTCGGCAGGGCAAATCACGACTGGCCCGAAGCCATTGCAGCCACGTGATCGAGTCAAGTTCTTGTCCACCCTTGATTTGCTGTTGTTCGACTGAAGCGCGACGGGTTCAGCATTTAGAAGGCGCGATCGTTCGCGCGTTCCTCGGCATACCTGCCCAGGGGCTGTTCGGTAAAGACGGCCACATCTTCTTTCAGCTTTTTCGCGCACTCAGCGAAGACGGCGGCGCCTTTTTACGCCGCATCCCAGGCATTTTCCGGCTCCCTTTCTTTGCGCCCGTATCCGCGAGTTCCGCACCCGGCTCGGGTCGGCCGTTCATTCGCGTAATTGTGATTGAATCTTCTCGTCGCCCCGATTTGGCGAGAGAACGGCTGAAGCTTTGAGCGGAGCGCGCGCTCACCTCGACGAGGCTCTCGGTTTCGAAGATTTTAATGGCGCCGATGTCGCGCTTGGTGACGCCGCCAGCCTTGCAAATGAGTGGCAGTATCCAGCGCGGCTCGGCTCTCTGCTTCCGTCCGACCGAGAGCCTGAACCACACACCGCCATCGAAATCGCTAAGCGGCGTCCCAACTTCGCTGGCGTCTTCTCCCGTATCCACGAACTCTTCCGGCGTCGGACGATGGGTCTTGTTTTGGCGAAAGAATGCCGCCGCTACTTGCTCCGGGCTTTTTGTGGCGAGCAAATCCTTGGCGAAGGCAAGCTCTTCGTCGTTAAGCGGTGCTTCTAGCACAGGGTCGCTCAGAAGCCGCTCCCGGTCGCGCTGGAGGATGGTCTCGGCGCTCGGAACCTGCATCCAGGTCACTCTTATTCCCGCAAGGGTGAGAAGTCTTTCGATGCTCCGGCGCTTGCTATGCGGCGTGATGATGACGCTGACGCCGGCGCGGCCCGCGCGGCCCGTTCTTCCGCTTCGATGCAACAGCGCTTCGCTGTCTCTCGGCAAATCGGCATGAATCACAAGATCGAGATTTGGCAAATCGATGCCGCGCGAGGCCACGTCGGTTGCAACGCAAACCTGCGCCCGGCCATCCCGCATCGCCTGAAGCGCCCGCGTGCGTTCGTGCTGGCTGAGTTCCCCCGACAGCGCGACAACGCCAAACCCGCGATTGCCAAGACGGCTCGCGAGATGCTTCACGCCTTCCCGCGTGGCGCAGAAGACAAGCGCGCTGCTTGCCTCAAAATAGCGAAGAACATTGATGACGGCGTTTTCCCGTTCGCGCGACGCCACGGAAATCGCGCGATAATCGATATCGGCGTGCTGCCTTGCGCCCTTGTTGGTGGAAATCCGGATGGCGTTTTTTTGAAAGCGCTTGGCTAGCGTTTCAATCGTTTTTGGCACCGTTGCAGAGAAGAGGAGGGTGCGGCGCTCGGGCGGAGCGGCCTTGAGAATGAACTCCAGATCTTCCCTGAAGCCGAGGTCGAGCATTTCGTCGGCCTCGTCCAGGACCAAAGCGCGCACCGAGGACATGTCGAGCGAACCGCGCGTAATGTGATCGCGCAGACGTCCGGGCGTGCCAACGACGATATGCGCGCCATTGGCCAGCGCCCGGCGTTCCTGCCGCATGTCCATGCCTCCGACGCAGGCCGCCATCCTGGCCCCCGCCGGCGCATAGACCCATTCGAGTTCGAGGCGCACCTGGACAGCCAGCTCGCGCGTGGGCGCAACAACGACAGCTAAGGGGTCGGAGCTGGCCGAGAACCGATCCTCCTCTCCCAGCAAGGTCGAGGCCATGGCGAGACCAAAGGCGACCGTCTTCCCCGATCCTGTCTGCGCGGAAACGAGAAGATCGGCCTCACCGATATCCGGGGCAAGGACAGCGCGCTGCACTTAGGTCAGCGTCGTATACCCCTGTTTCGCAAGCGCCTCCGCGAATAAGGGAGACACCCCATCAATAACCGTCATGTGAAGCGCTTTCTCTCAATTTGGAGCGGTGAGACGATGTGAGGTCAACCCTTAGCGCAAATGAGGGGCAGAGAGATAAAGTTTTAGCCAGGCTTGAGTGGCGGCGCTCCATGGAGGCGAAGCCTATGTTGTGAGGGGTCATTGAAGATGACAGCTTCGCGAAGGCGGCGCAGCGACTTAAGCAGTTCCGCCCCGGTCTGCAGGGCTTAAGAACCGGGGACTTCCGCAGTCACACCGAGAGCCTGAGCGGCGGCCGCCTCGGAGATGCTATGCATTCTGACAAAACCGCGATGGCGCTTTACGTCATGCGCGACAACGCGCTTATGCACGTCAATTCGTTGAGGGCATCACCTTCGAAGCCTTCCAGGCCGATCGCAAGACCTTTTATGCCGTCACCGCGCGCTCGAAATCATCTCCGAAGCTGCCCGCCGCCTTCCAGCCGCAGCCCGTCGTTGGTCACGCTGTAGAAGGATTCCAGCATATCGGCTGTGTCCCCTGGTTGCCGGTTGGAACGGTCCAAAGGGTAGGTCGGAAGACGGTCCTAAGAGTCCGCCGGCAGAGGCGCGTCTGTCAGGGTTTCAGCCCTCTCGCCATCCTTTTTTGCCTTGCCCGGGCGCCCAATGCTGACATAACTCAGCCCTGCCTGCCGCGCATGTTCCGGGCGATAGATGTTGCGAAGGTCGACAAGCACGTTGCCCCGCATCCTTGTTCGAAGAGCCGAAAGGCTCACCGCGCGGAATTCATTCCATTCCGTAAGAATGACGGCGGTGTCGGCGCCCTCGGCGGCTTCGAGAACGCTTTTGCACCAGACAACATGCGGCAGGAGGGGCTCCGCCTGCTTGCGCCCTTGCGGATCATAGACGCGAACGGTGGCGCCGCGCTCCTGCAACATCGGCACGATCACGAGGCTCGGCGCGTCGCGCATGTCGTCGGTGTTCTGCTTGAAGGTCACGCCGAACACCGCGATGGTCTTGCCCGCGACGTTACCGCCCGCGGCGCGGATGACCTTATGCGCCATCGCGATCTTGCGCTCATTGTTGACCTTCTCGACCTGCTCGATGAGCGTCAGCGGCGAGCGCGCCTCTCGCGCGGTGCGGGCGAGCGCCGAGACGTCCTTCGGGAAACAGGAGCCGCCATAACCGGGCCCCGGATGCAGGAACTTGTCGCCGATCCGACGGTCGGAGCCAATGGCGCTTGCCACCTGCTGGACATTCGCGCCTATCTCCTCGCAGAGATCGGAGATCTCGTTGATGAAGCTGATCTTCAGGGCGAGAAATGCGTTCGCCGCGTATTTGGCCAGTTCTGCGCTTTCGCGGCTGACGAACATGACGGGCGCGTTCCGCAGGCGTAAGGGTTCGTAGATGCGCTCCATGATCTCCCGCGCGCGTGGATCGTCTATCCCGTCGAGAACGCGATCGGGATGGGTGAAATCCTGAATGGCGGAGCCTTCGCGCAAGAACTCGGGGTTGGAGCAGACGGCAAAATCGGCATCGGGCCTGAGCCGCCTCACCCGGCGCTCGATTTCGCGGCTCGTGCCCACGGGCACCGTCGATTTCGTCGTAATCACCGTGAAGCCCGTAAGATGCGGCGCGATCTCTTCAACAGCCTGATAAACATAGGAGAGGTCGGCGTAGCCGTCGCCGCGCCGCATCGGCGTGCCCACCGCGAGAAAGATCAGATCGGCGTTTTGAGCCACCGAGGCGAGGTCCGTCGTGAAGCGCAATCTGCCCGCCCGCACATTGCTCTCGACGAGCACGTCCAGTCCCGGTTCGTAGATCGGGATCGCGCCGCTGTTCAGTTGCTCAACCTTGCGCGCGTCCTTTTCGACACAGGTGACATTCCAGCCAAAATCGGAGAAACAGGCGGCGGAAACCAAGCCGACATATCCGGCCCCAATCATGCAAATATTCATGGCAAGCGCCCTCGCTTCAAAAAATCAGGTGGCAGTCTTAGCCAATCAAAAGGGCACGGGCAAGGCTGCCCTGGTCTTCTGTGGGGAAAGGACGAGCGTGATCCGTTCATCCTTCGTTTGACCCGGCGGGGGCTCTGGCCCTAATACGCTGCGTTGAGCCTTGCAACCAGGAACACGCCCGATGCCGCTCGTTCGCCCCTTCCCCGGCCTGCGTCCCCTTCCCGATAAAGCCGCCGAAGTGGCGGCGCCCCCCTATGACGTGCTCGACAGCGAGGAGGCCCGCGAACGCGCCGCCGGCAAGCCCTGGAGCTTCCTTCACATCTCCAAGCCCGAGATCGATCTGCCGCCCGGCGCGGATCCCTACAGCGCGGCGGTCTACGCCAAGGGCAAGGAGAACTTCGACCGCATGCTTGCGGAAGGGGTGCTGAAGCAGGACAGCGCCCCCTGCTATTATTTCTACCGGCTGATCATGGGCGGCCACCAGCAGACGGGCCTCGTCGCCGCCGCGAGCGTGGCCGACTATGACAAGGGCCGCATCCGCAAGCACGAATTCACCCGCCCCGACAAGGAGGATGATCGCGTCCGCCAGGTGGACACGCTCAGCGCCCAGACGGGCCCGGTGTTCCTCACCTACAAGCACAATGCCGCAATCGATGAACTCGTGGCCAAGGCGACCGCGGCGGCGCCCGAGATCGACCTCGTCGCCGACACCGGCGTCCGTCACTCGCTTTGGGTTGTGCGCGATGCGGCGGACCTCGCTCTCATCACCCGCGCCTTCGACGCCGTGGATCGCCTCTACAT
>JBAVVQ010000487.1:0-6113 GCA_049697375.1 Rhodomicrobium sp. | reverse complement strand
GGGACAGTTCGCCAAGCCGCGCTCGGCGCCGACCGAAAAGCAGAACGGCACGGAGTTGCCGAGCTACCGGGGCGACATCATCAACGACATCGCGTTCACTAGCGAGGCGCGCACGCCCGATCCGCAGAGGCTGCTGAAGGCTTACCGGCAGTCGGCGGCGACGCTCAATTTACTCAGGGCGTTTTCGCAAGGCGGCTATGCCGATCTCGAACGGGTGCACCAATGGACGCTCGGCTTCGTGAAGGACAGCCCCGCGGGGAACCGCTACGAGGAACTGGCGAGCCGCATCTCCGAGACGCTCAACTTCATGCGCGCCTGCGGCATCACCTCGGAAAATTCCGAGCGACTCAGGACCACAGACTTCTACACCAGCCACGAAGCGCTTTTGCTCGGCTACGAGGAAGCCTTCGTGCGGATCGATTCGACGAGCGGCAACCATTACGCGACGTCGGGCCATTTCCTCTGGATCGGCGACCGCACACGCCAGCCGGACCACGCCCATGTCGAATTCCTGCGCGGCATCAAGAATCCGATCGGCGTCAAGTGCGGGCCGAGCATCGAGCCATCCGAGCTCATCGAGCTCATCGACATCCTGAATCCGGCCAATGAACCGGGCCGCCTGACGCTGATCTGCCGCTTCGGCGCGGAGAAGGTCGGCGCGCATCTCCCCGATCTCATCCGCGCGGTGAATCGCGAAGGCAAATCGGTGATCTGGGCGTGCGATCCCATGCATGGCAACACGATAAAGGCGGCGAGCGGATACAAGACGCGGCCCTTCAATGCGATCCTGCGCGAGGTCGAGAACTTCTTCGACGTCTGCCAGGCCGAGGGCGTGTATCCCGGCGGTCTTCATGTCGAGATGACGGGCAAGAACGTGACCGAATGCACAGGCGGCGCGCAATCCATCTCGGACTCGGATCTTTCCAGCCGGTATCACACCTATTGCGATCCCCGGCTGAATGCGGATCAGGCGCTGGAACTCGCGTTTCTCGTCGCGGAGCGGTTGCGCCGCGACCGCGTCTATGTCGAGCCGAAGCTTTCTGCGCTCTCCTAAATCGCCGAAGCGGCAACCCTCTACGAGAGGGCTTTGCCGCTGGACGAAGATGTCGAGCATTCGTGATTTGCACCGGTTCATTTTCGCTGGGAGCCTGCGGCGGAAAGGGCTTCTCCCATGGACGTGGCCACAACGCCGGCTCTTCAGATCGACGCGATACCGCTGCTTGCCCGGCTTTCGAAAGACCGGGTGGAGGCTCTGGAGCGGCATACGACAATTCGCTTCTTCGCCGCGGGCGAGCGGATCTTTGACGAAGGGGAAGAAAACCCTGGCCGTCTCTACGTCGTGCTGGAGGGCGAAATGTCGCTTTGCAACAGGGGCAAGGCCTTCTCCACGCACACCATGGACGATTACGAAATCGCGGCGCATGGCAAAAACGCCGTCTTCGGGACCATCTCATTCCTCGACGGCAAGCCCTATTCCAGCAGCGCTTATGCCAAAACGCCATTGACGCTGGCTGTCCTTGATTTTTCCGCCGCCGAACTGCCGCCTGCGTCGCGCAAGCTTCGAGCCTCGATCGTGGCGGGGCTAAGGCGCCAGCTGACCGCCGATTTGCGGATGTCGGTCGTAGACCGCTTGGACAGCTTGGAGCATGAAGCGGAGTTTTCTCGCTACAAGCATGCGGTCGGACGCATTGTCGTGACGACGTTGTCGCTTCTGTCTTTCTACACGCTGCTCCTCAGCGTCCTGCCGCAGTTCATGGTGGCGCTCACGGTGAATTTCGCGCTCAGCCCGTTCATTATCGTCTTGTTTGCGGGGGTGATGGGGCCGGTGATCCTGAATAGCGGCTTCCCGCCTTCGTTCTTCGGCCTGCAAACAGCCAACTGGAAGAGCGCGCTCGGGTTCTCGATGGCGGTGTCTCTCGTCTTTCTCGCTGTCATGGTCCTTCTCAAGTGGATCCTTATTCACACGACGCAGACATTCGCCGGGCTTTCTCTCTTCGGCATCGCCGACGTGGAGGTGGATATGCATCAGGTGATGATGTCGCCGCTCTACTGGGTCGCGGTCGGGCTTTACCTCCTCTTAACGCCGATTCAGGAATTCGTGGCCCGCTGCTGCTTGCAGGCCCCGCTTTATGCTTTCCTCAACGGGACCGAGTTCTGGCGCAAGCTATGGTCCATCCTTGTCTCGAACCTCGTCTTTGCAGCGGCGCATTCGCACATCAGTTTCGCGTTCGCGGTCGCGGCCTTCATTCCTGGGCTGTTCTGGGGCTGGATCTTTGCGCGAACGAACTCGCTTATCGCGGCGGCTGCTTCTCACTTCATGATCGGCGGCGCGGGTATCTTCCTGCTGGGGATTGAGGAAGTCGTCGCAAGGCTGATACACGGCACGATGGGCGCGGCGGGATGATCACAACTCGCGCTTTGCCGGTTCTCTGACGCCGCCAAGGGGAGCGCCCTCGCGGACGGGCGCGATCGAAATCGCCAGCCCGCTCGCATCGTCGATCTCGATCAGGGCGCCGCATACGGTGGCCGGGCCTAGGGCTGGCGTGAAACGGCTGGACGGAATGCGCGCCGTGAACCTTTGTATGGGCTCGCCTTTGTCCATGCCGATGATGGAGTTGTAGTCGCCGCACATTCCAGCGTCGGTCATGTACGCCGTGCCGTCGGGCAGGACCCTTGCGTCGGCTGTCGGCACATGCGTATGTGTTCCGATCACGGCCGTTACACGGCCATCGAAGGCAGCCCCAAGCGCCTGCTTTTCCGACGAGGCTTCGGCATGCATGTCGACAAAAATGACGTCTGCGCCGAGCTTCAAGGGGCAGGCCGACACTTCGCGCTCGACAGCTTGAAAAGGATCGTCGAGCGGTTCCATGAAAACGCGTCCCTGCACGTTCAAAACCAGGACGTCCGCGCCATTGGCGGCTCTGAAAAGACCGGCTCCGGCGCCGGGAGTGCCTGCCGGATAATTCAGCGGCCTGAGAAGGCGCTTTTGGCGGCTGATAAAGACAAGCGCCTCCCGCTGATCCCAGACATGGTTCCCGGTTGTGACCACATCGGCGCCCGCATCGAGCAGATCCTGGAAGATCACCTCGGTGATGCCGAAGCCGCCCGCTGCGTTCTCGCCATTCACGATGACGAAATCGGCGGCGAGACGCTCACGCAGCGACGGAAGCGTTTGATAGACTGCGTTCCGGCCCGACCGGCCCAAGACGTCGCCAAGAAACAGAAGCCGCATCGTCAATTCCTGCAGGTTATGACGCGCGCGGGCGTGAGGATCATGTCGAGCGGCTCGTCCTGCGGCTCGCGGGGAATGTCCGCAAATTCCTGTTCGTCGAAAGCAACGCCGATGGCGAGCACACGCTGGCGAGCCCTCATGTCACGCAAGCTGGCGTCATAATATCCGGCGCCATAGCCGAGACGGTTGCCTTTCCGGTCGAAAGCGACGAGCGGAACGAAAAGGATGGACGGGCGCCTTGCAGGCTGGGTTACGGCTGGCTCGGCCACGCCGAACTTTCCGCGCTTGAGGGCAGAGCCGGGCATCCATTCCCTGAATGTGAGCGCGTGGTCGCCTTCGCTCACGCAGGGCAAGGCGATGCAAAAACCGTGGGCGTGAAGATCTGTCAGAAGCGGCAGCGGATCGAGCTCGGCGCGAATCGCATGATAACCACCTATGGCGCCGGCGAGGCCGAAAGATTGAACGAGCGGAACGCCTTTCCCCGCGATGGCGTGCGCAGCGGAGCCTCCCGACTTCAGCCAAATCTCCTTCCGAAGCGAGAGGGCTTCCGCCCTCAGTCTCGCCTTCTCTTCGGATTTCAGATGCAATTGATGGATGGATTTAGCCCGCACTATTCCGGACGATTTCAAAGGAGCCGCGAGGGCCGTCGGGGCGATCGATCCCCTGGGTCCCTGGTAAACAGGTGGGCGCCAAATAACCGAGGCCACGGCCCCGGCAGGGTCAGCTCCCTTAAGGATCGTATAGGGCCCGGGTATTCATAGAGCCCCTAACGCGCCCCGCAGCAAATTACATATAAAGCATGCAAATAAAATTGCTAGCCCCGCAATGAATCCGTCGATAAAAAAGCAGTGCGCGAAGGCCTAAGTGTGTTTTTGCCGCCGCGCTTGTTTTACGAAGATGCAAAGGAAGGATGCCACGATGACGGGCGTAAGTTATATGGCGGCCATTGGCCGGATTATGATGGCCGCTATTTTTCTGGTGAGCGGATTCCTGCACGCCCTTCATTTGTCATCGCCAGCGGACGTTCGTGCGCCCATCGCCGTGATCACAACACCGGACTGGGCCTTTTACGTAGCGACCGGAATCGAACTCTTCGGCGGCGTCTTTCTCGCGCTTGGGCTCGGGACGCGCTATGTGGCCCTGCTCCTTGCGATTTTCATGCTTGCGATGTCCATCGGCTCCGATTTCGGCCAGTTCGATCACTTCCTGAAGAACGTGGCCATTGCGGGCGGTTTGATCCAGGTCTGGGCATTCGGTTCGGGGGGCCTCGCGATCACACACAGCCGCCCCAGAGCGGTTTAGCCGTTGGCGCGCTGATGCAGCGTTTCGACCCGGCTTGAGGTCTCAAGCGCCTTTGACAGGTCACGCTGCATGGCTTGCGCGCCACCGTCGATAACGTGATAGGCGCGCGTTTCGCCGATCTGACGCAGCTTCTGAAGCTCTTCCCGCGCCTCCCAGAGCTGGTCGGCCATCATGATGGCCGCCATCAGGAACAGCCTGTCATCCTGGACGGCCCTGGTTCCGCCTCTGATGCGCTGCACGTGGGAGTCGATTTCCGCGGCAAGCTCTTGAACCTGGGCCTCTTCACCGTCCCGGCACCCCATCCTGAAACTCCGCCCATTTACGACTACTGTGACTTGGGCCATCGCCCAGCCCTCCTTCGTCAACAACCATCCAGCACACTCCGACTCGCCGCATTCGGGCGCTGGACACGCACGTTCTTGCGAGTCTGCGCTCACGGCCCCCACCGCGGGCACAGCCTCCCACACAGACAAAGTTAGCGAAGGTGAATGAATAAACAGTAAAGTCGCAGGCGCGCGTTAACCATATAAGTTTAGAGAGTTAGGAAAGCGCTGATCGATCAACGTTGCATAAAGGGTTGCGCGGGCGCCGCTTCCGCAGCATTTTGCGCCTATGCTGCATATCAATGATTTGAGCTTCCGCATCGAAGGGCGGCCGCTTTTCGAGCACGCGACCGTCGCCATTCCCGAAGGGCATAAAGTCGGCTTTGTCGGGCGCAACGGCGCGGGCAAGACCACGCTTTTGCGCCTGATTGCGGGTGAGCTTCATCCCGATGACGGGTCCATCGGCTTTCCCAAGAATGCCCGGCTCGCGCATATTTCGCAGGAAGCGCCGGGTGGACCTGAGACGCTGCTCGAAACGGTGCTGGCGGCCCACACCGAGCTGGCCGCGCTCACCGCGGAGGCGGAGACGGCCCACGATCCGCATCGCATCAGCGAAATCCACACACGGCTCGGCGATATCGATGCGCATTCCGCCCCCGCTCGCGCGGCCCGGATTCTTTCCGGGCTCGGTTTCGATGAAGAGGCGCATCAGCGCCCCTGCGCCGAGTTCTCTGGCGGATGGCGCATGCGGGTCGCGCTGGCGGGCGGGCTCTTCGCAGAGCCCGATATCCTGCTCCTCGACGAGCCGACGAACTATCTCGATCTCGAAGGCGTGCTCTGGCTTGAGGATTTCATCGCCGCCTATCCGCATACGGTGCTCATCGTCAGCCACGACCGCGATCTCTTGAACAAGGCGGTCGATAGTATTTTGCATCTGAACGAGAGGCGGCTCACTTTCTACACGGGCGGCTATGATCGCTTCGAGGAGACGCGGCGGGAGCAGCAGCGGCTGCAATTGAAGTTGAAGAAAACGCAGGACGACGCCCGCAAGCGCATGGAAGCCTTTGTCGAGCGCTTTCGCGCCAAGGCGACGAAGGCGCGCCAGGCGCAAAGCCGCCTGAAGGCGCTTGCGAAGATGCAGCCCATCGCCGCGGAAGTCGATCAGGAGGTCGTGCCCTTTCGCTTTCCGTCGCCCGAGCGGCCGCTTGGCAATCCGCTGATCCGCGTCGAAGGCGCAAGCGCAGGTTACGACCCGG
>JBAVVQ010000486.1:0-4586 GCA_049697375.1 Rhodomicrobium sp. | reverse complement strand
ATGCTGACGCATTACATGGGTACATTATGGCGCCCCGTATGGCATATCGCCTTGAAATGTCGGATATTTCGCCATTCCGCCATCAGAACTTCGGATTAATTGTCCGCGCCGTCGCCGGTCGAAGTTCTGGCAGGCTGCTGAAAGACGATCTCGCCCATGGTTCGACAGGCTCACCATGAGGTGTTCGACGAGCTCACCATGAGGCTAAGCCGTTGAAAACGCGTGGCCTCATCCTGAGCTTGTCGAAGGATGAAGCCAAGATCTCATGCTTTTTCATTGTCCTTGGCTTTATGAGGTGGCGGAGGAGGATGGGAGTCGAACCCACCTGAGACCGTCAGACAGTCCCACCCGGATTTGAAGTCCGGTCGCCCCACCGGGAGCGGGACTCCTCCGTTAGACCGAACCCGCTGCGTCATCCCCGGAACGCCAAGGGCGTTACCCGGGATCGTTACAGACGCCAGCGTTTTTTGCGATCCCGGATAGGGCGTAGCCGCCCTTCCGGGATGACGAGGCTATGAACTATTCAACCGGATTTCGTATCAGACAGGCATTTGCTGTTTTGAAGAGAAAAAAGCCATACGCGCCTTATTGGCGCGGCGCAAGTCCTGCCGCCGGATGGTGAAGCCGTGACGATCGAAATACTCTAGAACCTGAATGGCGACCTTTCGTCCATTATCGAGGCGATCGCGGAACTGGGCGGCCGTGAAAACGCCGCCCGGAGAGTGGGCCGAGAGGTTGATGGCGATGTCAGCCATCGCTTCCACCGCGGAACGCGCAAAGAAATGGTCGTGAGCGATCTCTTCCACATCGCCTTTCCGGCAAGATTTTCGTAATGCGATCCGCACCGTATGCTCGTCGGCGTCGATCATCTTCGCGATGTCCCGGACGCGGGGCGGGCGATAGGGTTCCGCATCGAGGTAACGCAGAACAGACCCGAGAAGGCGCTCCTCTTCAGGAGACAATCTGATCGTATGATGAGGGAGGCGCACCCACATGCGGTCGAGGGAGACGTCGCCGCCTTCAACCAGCATTCTCAAGGCAGCGGTGAACAGCGCGCCGGGCAAAAGCTGATGTGTTGTTCTTCGCAGCTCCTCAAAGCCGATCCCGGGCAAATCAGGATTTGCGGAGTGGAACGCATCGAGGCGCGCAAGGATCGCTGACCTGAAACGCTCCCAGGCCGGCTTCAGCAAAGCCGCGCGGCCGCCCGCAACGGGAAAAGTGACAAGATCCAGGCGCCTAAAGATCGCGGCGGCGGCATCCGCGCCGATGGCGCGGTCGCGGAAGAAGCTGTCGAGGTCGATCCAGCCGCCAGGTTCATTCAGCGCGCTGGACAACGCTGTGACAGGATCGCTCTCCGCCAAAGCCTGCAGCCGCGCAAGGCGTTGGGGCGTCCTGCGCTTGCGTTCAGGGGCGCGCAGGTCGATGAAGGTCCAGCCGCCAATCGTGCGGCTCGATGTCGTATCGCGGAGCACATACCTATCGCCGGCGGCAGCCGCGATGGGCTTATCGAGGACGATTTGGACGAGCCCTTCGCCGCCCGGCTTCATCTGCTCGCTGCTAAGGAGAACCAGGCGCCCCCCGGTCTGGCTCGCGGCATGATGCAGCCTGACGGGAAACCAGTGACCGATTGTTTTCGGCTCGGATTTGAGAAGCCGTAATGTCGCGTCGATACACACGGCCGGGGCATGGAGTGTCGGGTCCAGCGCCATGTCGCCACGGTGTATTGCGTCTTTGCTGATACGGGGGCCGCTCAGGACCAGCGCGCATCTTTGGCCCGCCTTTCCGATTTCGGCGGGACTGTTCTCGGCATGAATGGATCGGACTCGAGCCTCGAGACCGTCAGGGCTGACAATCACCTGACTTCCGGCCGAGACTTTGCCGGAAAGAACCGTGCCTGTCACAGTTGTCCCGAGTCCTGCAAGCGTGAAGGAGCGATCCACGGAAAGCCTGAACCGGCCATCCTGCGATCGCTTTGGCGCGAGATCGGCCGCTGCATCGATCCGGGCGGCGAGACTATCGAGCCCTTCCCCGGTCACCGCCGAAACCGGGATCGCCTCCGCGCCTTCCAGCCCCGTGCCCAGGAGCAAAGCCTCGATGTCGGCTCCCACGGCCTCGATGCGGTCCTTGCTTGCAAGATCGGCCTTGTTCAGAGCGACGACGCCCTTCGTCAGGCCGAGGAGATCCATGATCGCCACATGCTCCCGGGTCTGAGGCATGACGCCGTCGTCCGCCGCAACAACAAGGACCACGAAGTCGATGCAGGTCGCGCCCGCAAGCATTGTATGGACCAGTCCCTCATGGCCCGGAACATCGACAAAACTGACGATTGCGCCGTTCGGGCGAGGCCAATAGGCAAAGCCGAGGTCGATGGAAATTCCGCGCGCCTTTTCCTCTTTGAGCCGGTCTGTCTCGACCCCGGTCAGCTTGCGAACGAGCGCGGTTTTGCCGTGATCGATATGCCCGGCCGTGCCGACAATCACGGCGCAGCCTCTGCGGGGTCGCTGGCTGTCGTCTCGCTCGGAATACTCAACTGATTGAGCTGCTGGAGGAAGGCGGCCTCATCATCGAGGCAGCGCAAATCGAGGATGAACTCACCGTTCTTGATACGCCCGATCACGGGAACGGGAAGGCTCCTGAATGCTGTCGAAAGCGCCTCAAGCGAACCGCCTGCGCCTTTCTTTTCGACCGGCTTGATCGCGATGCCTGCGCTTGGCAGCGTTTCCACCGGCAGCGCTCCGGAGCCGATCTGGCTTGAGCATTCGGCGCTTCTGACAGCGTAGAACGTGCGAACTGCTTTAGCAATGGGCGCGGCGAGCCGTGAAACAGCTGACGCGATGTCGGTTTGAGGCCGGACGAAGGCTCGCAAGGTCGGCAAGGTTTCGGGGAGCCGGTCGGGATTGCGGTAAAGCTTTAAAGTCGCTTCGAACGCGGCAAGGCGGATTTTGTCGAGGCGCAGGGCGCGCTTCATGGGGTTGTGCGCGATCATGGACACGAGATCCTTGCGCCCGGCGATGATGCCGGCTTGCGGGCCGCCTAAGAGCTTGTCGCCCGAAAAGGTGACGATGTCTGCTCCTTCCTGAAGGGCCATCGCGACAGTTGGCTCCGGCCTGAGACCGTAACGCGCGATGTCTAGGAGCGCTCCAGAGCCCAGATCATGGACAAGAGGAAGGCCGCAGGACCGGCAGAAAGCCGCAAGTTCCGCCGCAGGTACGGCCGTTGTGAAACCGGCGATAACGTAATTCGAGGTGTGAGCTTTGAGAATGAGCCCTGTCCTATCGCTCCTTGCCTCTCGATAATCCTTGAGGTGCGTCCGGTTGGTCGTGCCGGTCTCGACGAGGTGGGTCCCGGCGCGTTTCATGATGTCCGGGAGCCGGAACGATCCACCGATCTCAATAAGCTCGCCGCGCGAAACAATCGTCTCCTTGCCGCCCGCGAGAGTGTTGAGCGTCAGAAGCACAGCCGCGGCGTTGTTGTTGACGACGCAGGCGTCTTCGGCGCCGGTTAGTTCGCAGATGAGGCCGCGGACGTGGTCATCGCGCTCGCCGCGCCCGCCCGTAGCGAGATCATATTCCAGCGCAACAGGGTCCCTCATGGCCTGCACGGCCGCTTCGATCGCGGCTTCCGGCAGGATGGCCCGGCCGAGATTGGTGTGGAGTACGGTGCCGGTAAGATTGAAGACAGGCCTGATGCGCGGCGCATCGTCCTCTTCGGCGAGTTGAAGGGCAGCCGAAGCAATTGCGCTCGCGCCAGGGCGGGGCAGGGCGCCTCGCAGCGCAGCGTCGCGGAACAGGCCCAGCTTTTGTCTGATGGCTCTAACAGCGCTTTCGTGACCGAAGCGCGCCGAGATCAGAAGCCCGATTTCGGACCGCAGCACCTCATCGACGGAGGGAAGGTCAATACGGCCAGACCCGTTCTTACGGCCGGAAAGCCGCCTGTTCAGTTGTTCGTCCACGTCAATAACCGAGCAGAAATAGATTATGGCCGCCGCGCAGCCACCCCTCGGCGGCGAGAAGCATGTCGAGATCGAGGCTGACTACGTCGTCGCTCAACGGATCGAGTTCATGGTCCTTCACTTGATAAAGGATTTTCAAATACTTTCGGCACTTTGCGCAGGTTTCGCCCTTCACCGTCTCCGGTTTGCCGTCGATGTAATGATAGCTGATGCCTTCCGTCGAACTGCAAAACACGCATTTGATGCGCACGACATTCCACATGGTCCCACATAGGGAACATGCGCAATATCTCAAATTCTCGGCTCTTGGCCATCCCACCACCGAACTCGACATTGGAGGGGCGCCGCACGCCGGACAGAGGCCGTCTGCAATCGGCTTGAGATCTTTGGAGGCGAGCTTAGAGGCCAACCGCGAGAAATAAACCTGGAGGCTTGCAAGGATGAAAACACGCTCGGCGATGTCGTCGGGCGGCGCTCCCTTGGCCGCGCCTGTGAGAAGCTGATGGCGCTTCTCGATAGCGGCGGACGCCAGATTTTCGACTGCGGCGCGCGCTTCAGGCGTCAGCTCGCCCCCCCGCAAACGTTCCAGAAGGCCGCTTAAAATAATCTCCGCCTCTTCGCCAAGGTCGATGGC
>JBAVVQ010000485.1:0-17190 GCA_049697375.1 Rhodomicrobium sp. | reverse complement strand
GTACAGACGCGGAACCAACTGAACTTTTGCGTAAGATTGAAATCCGTCCGCGGCGCCCGGGGCGTGCGCAAGAGTCGAGATGTGGCGCGGCGGCCTTTTCGCGAGTCCATGGGCGCCAACGAGAGCCGTTTTAATTTGGCGCGCCCACCCCATGTGAGTTAGAACCGCTGGAAGAAAGCGAGATCATGTGCAGCTCATTTCCAAGGACATCTTCAAGGCTCCGGGGGAGCTGATCCAGGACCATCTCGTTTACCGCCTGAATGCCGAAGGGTGGAGACGTGGCGCCCGCGAGTGTTAGCGTAAGACGCGGCCGAAGCGATCGTCATTTTCCGGACTCGCACAAGGCTAAACCAATGAACTAAGGAGTGACGATGCGCATTCACGTTGGCTGTGAGTTGACATTCGACTTCCCGCAGTCAATGCCGATGATCGCTTGCCTCAATGTGCATTTCTCGCGCTTTTCGGATCTTGAACGCCCGGATTGTCTGGCTACGAATCCGCCTGTGCCCGTCGAAGGCTATCGTGATAGTTTCGGCAATTGGTGCAGCCGGCTTGTCGCGCCCGTCGGGCGTTTCACGTTAGGAACTGATGCGGTCATCCTGGATAGCGGCGCATCGGACCCTGTGGATTTGAATGCCTTGCAGCATGAAGTCCAGCATTTGCCCGCGGACACGCTTCAGTTTTTGCTCGGCAGCCGATATTGCGAGACCGACGTTCTGTCGGAGGAAGCCTGGCGTCTTTTCAAGCACACACCGCTCGGCTGGCCGCGCGTCCAGGCCATTTGCGACTTTGTGCATAGCCATCTCGCTTTCGGATACGAACATGCCCGTCCCACCCGCACCGCAGCGCAAGCTTACGCCGAGCGGTGCGGCGTTTGCCGCGATTTCGCCCACCTCGCAATCGCGTTCTGCCGGTGCCTCAACATTCCCGCGCGATATTGCACCGGCTATGTGAGCGATATCGGGATTCCTCCCCCGCATGCGCCAATGGACTTTGCGGCCTGGATGGAGGTCTATCTCGGGGGACGCTGGCACACTTTCGATCCGCGTAACAATAGCGTCCGGTTCGGACGCATTCTGATCGCGCAAGGCAGAGACGCCGCCGACGTACCCTTGACCCAGATTTTCGGCCCCGGCGCCCTTTCGAGCTTTCGAGTTTGGACCGAAGAAGTCTAATGATATCCGTCATTAAAACCTGCCGCGGTTGAGTAGCCGTTGTATTTCCTGATTATTGGCTTGTTATCGATACCGGGCGGGACTATATACCGCTATCGAATTTGGCCAGAAAACTAAGCTGCTGGACCTTGGCATAGCCGGGCGCACTCTGAAATCTCTCCAAAAATCGACGAAGCGAGTTCTGGCAACGCGCCGCGTTGCCACGCTCACCAGCACCCAGTTATACAAAGGAATGTCCATGACTACGGGCACAGTAAAATTCTACAACGGTCAAAAAGGCTTTGGCTTCATTCAACCTGATGACGGCGGCAAAGACGTGTTTGTGCATGCAACCGCGCTTGAGCGCGCGGGCATCCGCAATCTGGTGGAAGGCCAGAAGGTATCCTTCGACACGGAGCAAGATCGCCGCACCGGCAAGGTCGCAGCCACCAATCTGCGGGCCGACTAAAAAGCGTCGGTAGAAGTCACGATCAGATAAGACCAAGAAGCCGCTCTCGATGAGCGGCTTTTCTTTTCATTGATCGCGCGCTGTCGAGAGGGGTTGGATCCACGGGAGAGCGAGTAGGCTGCCGCTTACTCCTGCGATTCGTTCCTCTGTAACCATGGATCGGCGCTGACGCCGGATCTTGAGGGTAGCGGTTCAATCTTTGGGGGAGCCCGGTCGCCGTCCCATTTAGGGGCGATCCTGAGGAATGCCCCTGCTGCCTCTATCGAGGCGGACGAAAACGCCATCTGCCTCTGCAGTTGCTCCAAAAACTGCCGTGCATCCTCATTGAAGCTTAGCATCTGCGAGATTGCTTTGCGGTCCATGGCGCCCCTCTTTCCTGTTGCGGTCGGGAGCGCGGCTTGTGTCTCTCAGGCGTTGGCGTCCGAGATAACGGGTCAACGATAGAAGGGGAACGCTACCTTCCGCCGATAGGTTGCGAGAGCAAAGAATTAATTAGGCGCCGAGAGGCGGCGCCGGTTGCCCAGCAGCGTAAGCCAAGCTCTCTAGAACGGTGCAAATCGCCGGTAGGGTCGTGAGCCGGTGCATGAAGCGCCTCCCCTCGCTATTAAACGAAGGGAATCATATTCTGATACCCATCTCGGCCGAAGCGTTCTTCAGCAGCCTCTGTTGGCAAACTCCCGTAGCGGCGTGGACGCTCGCGCTTAGCACCAGCTGCACCCACCGCACCCTCCGCCGCAGCCGCAGCCGCGGCATCCGCATCCTCTGAATCCACATCCGCGACATCCACATCCGCCGATTCTGCATCCACCGCCGCACCCGCGGCAGCCACCGCCGCATCTACCGCATCCACCGCATCGGGTGAGTTGAAGCATGGACCGCGACTGGTTGACACTTTCTTTGCCGAAAAGGTGGAATGTAGCCAGGGTGACGTCGGACATCTCCTCCTCACCCATGGTAAAGGCCTGAACCGGCGCCGTGGCCGGCGACGGCATACCCGCCATCGATTTGTTAGTCGTTGCCGCTGTTGTTGCCGCCAACGACACGCCCGCGAGCCCCAATACGGATAAGGTTTTCCCAGATAAGGTTTTCCTCGATCGCGGACTTTTAGAAGTGTACTTTGCTTGCGACATGGGCTGCTCCTCTAACTTATTATGTGGCTCACCCAGAGCCCGAGCACTTCGACGGCCCATCCCCCTGCCACTCACGCAGCATTGTCCGAAATCCAGCGACTAATTTAGCTCGCTTTCATTGTGGTTGAATTCGGGCGCGAGCTATATCGTAATAGGAAACGGCAGCGCTTGAATTTGCGTGCGTCGGACCCTCGGCTGCCCCATAAAGGCGCACACTCCGCGCTCTTCCATCGAAACCCAATTATTCGGGCCAGCAAGGCAATACTCGTTGCTCTGAGAAAGAGAGCGTGACACGCGTGACGATTTCAATCAAACAATTATATCTAATCAAGGCATAACAATTGGTAATAGACAATCCGGTTTTGGATTCGTCTACAATGCGCACGTTTCTTCCTGGACAATATTAATAAACATAAGCAAATACATTGAGAGTATGTCACATGCGCCATTACTAAGCTTAACCTTTGCTTTCTTAAGTTAAACCGAAAGCAGCAGATCGCTCTTATAGGCGCCAGCGGGAAAAAAGCCGTTAGGCCACTTGCGTCACTGGATTATCTTCAACCGCAACAACAATGACAATTTTGTCACCGGCTGGACCGCGGGCGGAGGCTTGGAGTGGAAGGTCGGCCGCCTCGAAATCGTCGCCGCCACAGCAATCGGGGAAAAAAAACGAATTGGTGCCCAGAAGAGGACTCGAACCTCCACGCCTTGCAGCGCTAGTACCTGAAACTAGTGCGTCTACCAATTCCGCCATCTGGGCTGTGGCCTTACACGTAAATCCCGCCGCATGCTTTGTCAATCGAAGCGCTGCGCGGCAGCGCCTCCGATCCGATTTATCGCGCGAGCGGCAAGGCGCGCCTTTGCAATCCGTTGCAGCCGGGTTATGCAGTAATGATCAATTGGTTTTTCGCGACCCCTTCAACTCAGGTGCGGCATGGCTGCGACATTTGGAAATTCAACCGTAGTTACCGTTTTTGGCGGCTCAGGGTTTCTCGGACGCTATGTCGTGCAGGCGCTCGCGCGTGCCGGCTGCCGAATCAAGGCTGCGGTTCGCCGTCCCGAGCTTGCTCTTCATTTGCAGCCGCTCGGCTCAGTCGGACAGATCGCTCTGCTTCAGGCCAACGTCCGGAATGAAAAGTCTGTCGCGGAGGCTGTGCGGGGAGCCGATTGGGTGATTAATCTCGTCGGCATTCTGCAGCCGTCAGGCCGCCAGACTTTCAAGGCCGTTCATGCGGAGGCGCCGGAAATGATCGCGAAAGCCGCAAAGGCAGGCGGCGTTCGCAGGTTCGTGCAGATTTCAGCGATTGGGGCTGATCGGCTTTCGCACTCCGTCTATGCCCGGACAAAAGGAGAGGGCGAGGCCAGGGCCTTGGCCGCCTTCCCCGAAACCGTCATTTTGCGGCCATCGCTTGTTTTCGGTCCCGAGGACAACTTCTTCAACCGCTTTGGAGCGCTCGCCGCCTTTGCGCCCGTGCTGCCTCTCATTGGCGGGCAAACGCGGTTCCAACCGGTCTTTGTCGGCGACGTTGCGCGAGCGGTGACGGCGGCGGCATCCGGGCATGCCACGGAAGGCGCGGTGTACGAGCTGGGAGGTCCCACCGTCTACAGCTTTCGCGAGATCCTGCAAAAAGTCTGCGAGTGGACGCAGCACAAGCGCATACTCCTGCCGATCCCGTTCTGGGCGGCGAAGATCCCGGCTTCGATCCTGCAATATTTCCCGGGAGCGCCCATTACCGTCGATCAAATCAGGCTGCTTCAGAGCGACAATATCGTCAGCGCAGAGGCCATCCGGGACCAGCGGAGTTTGCAGGGCCTTGGCGTCGTGGAGCCTCGCAGCGCCGAGGTGATCGTGCCATCCTACTTGCAGCGCTATCGGCCAAGGGGAGAATTCTCCGTGGACCGCGCCAGCGCACTCTAGCGCTGGGTGGCAGGGCGGGTTTCAAACGATGGTGAGTCTCCTCCATTACCCGCTTTGCCCTTCCTCCCGCGCCGTAAGGCTTGCTCTTCTCGAGAGCGGGATCGAGCTTGCCTTTTCGGAGGTCAAGCCATGGGCGATGACGCTCGATTTTCTTAACATCAATCCGGCGGGAACGCTGCCCGTTCTCACGATTGATGGGAAGACACTGTGCGGGACCTACCCCATCGTCGAATATCTGTCGGAGACCGTCGCGCGAGATGGCGCGCCTTCCGCGCGCGCGCCCCTCTGGATCGGGACGCCGTCGGACAGAGCCGAAGAGCGGCGCGTAGCCGAATGGTTTTTGCGCAAATTCGATGCGGAGGTGACTCAAAGCATCCTCGAAGAAAAGTTTTATAAGCCGATGTCGCGCGGCCGTCTTGCGCCTGACCTCAGCACAATAAGAACGGGCAGAAGCAATTTGCGCTATCATCTTTCCTATGTGAGCTTTTTGAGCGATCAACGAAAATGGCTGGGCGGCGATCATTTAAGCTTTGCGGATCTCGCTGCTTCGGCTCAGTTTTCGGTGATGGACTACCTTGACGAAATGCCGTGGACAGACTTTCCAGAGGCGAAAGCCTGGTATCAACGCCTTAAATCGAGACCGTCCTTCCGTCCCCTTCTCGCTGACCGCATACCGGGTTTCAGCCCGCCGGAGCACTATGCGAACCTCGATTTCTGAGGGAGATACGATTCCCATCCGGCAGCGCGAATTTACGGGCTGGATCAAAGAGCGCGTTCTGAACGAAGGCTTCGATGCGGTTGGAATTGCATCGCCTTCCGCCATCCGCAACACCTCCCGGGATCTCCATGCATTTCTCGAAGCCGGATTTCACGGCGAGATGGGTTGGCTTACAGCCAACTCCGGGCGGCGGGGAGACCCGCAAGCGCTTTGGCCGGACGTGCGCTCGATCGTTATGGCTGGCATGAACTATGCGCCGGAGATAGACCCTATCGCGGCCCTTCAAAGACCGTCAAACGCGGCCATCTCCGTCTACGCCCAAGGCGCGGACTACCACAACGTCATCAAAGGCAAACTGAAAGCGATCGCAGGAGAATTCGCGCGCCGGACGGGCAAGGACGTCAAGGTGTTCGTCGACACCGCGCCCGTCATGGAGAAGCCTCTCGCCGAGGCCGCCGGGCTCGGTTGGCAAGGCAAACATACCAACCTTGTTTCTCGCAACTACGGATCATGGCTATTCCTGGGGGCGATTTTCACGACGGCGGAACTGACGCCGGATGCGCCGGACGCTGATCATTGCGGTTCCTGCCGCCGCTGCCTGGATGCCTGCCCGACGGGGGCTTTTCCGGCGCCGTACCAGCTCGACGCGCGGCGCTGTATTTCCTATCTCACGATCGAACATAAGGGGCAGATCCCGCATGAGTTCCGCGTCGCGATGGGGAACCGCATTTACGGCTGCGACGATTGCCTGGCGGTCTGTCCGTGGAACAAGTTTGCTCAAACGGCCCGTGAAATGAAGTTCCGGCCCTCCGAAGCCGCCCATAATCCTCCTCTCGCCGAGTTGCTGCAGCTCGATGGCGCTCAATTCCGCGCGCGGTTCAAGGGCTCGCCCATCAAGCGGATCGGGCGCGATCGTTTCGTTCGAAATGTCCTTGTCGCTGCGGGCAATTCTGGCGATAGAACGCTTCTCGAAGGCGTCGTCGCGCTTTTGGATGATGCGTCGCCCATCGTGCGCGGCATGGCCATATGGGCGAGTCGCCAACTTGCAAACGCGGACCAGGAAACTGGCCTCAGAGAGAGATTTTCTGCTAAGGAGTGTGATCTTCAGGTGCGTTCGGAATGGGATGCGGCGCTATGAGCAATCTTTTCGTTTTCGGACTGGGATATTCGGCGACCGCGACGGCTGCAATCCTTCAAACGGGCGGATGGCGCGTTTCAGGGACGGTGCGCTCGGCGGCGAAGGCGGCCGAACTCGCGAAGAAAGGCCTCTCGTCCATTCTTTTCGACGATCGAGCAGCGATCGAAAACGCTCTTCAGACAGCAACCCATCTTCTTGTCTCAACGCCGCCAGGCGATAAGGGCGACCCTGCGCTTTCCGCTTTTGGGCCAGCCGTTCTCGATGTTCCGAAGCTGAGATGGATCGGATACCTCTCCACAATCGGCGTTTATGGAGAGCATCATGGCGAATGGGTTGACGAAGAAACCCCAACGGCGGCGCCTCGCGGACGAAAGTCCGCGCGCATCGAGGCGGAACATGCGTGGGCAGCGCTCGCGAAGAAGCGCGAGGCTCCGTTCGACATTTTCCGGCTGGCGGGAATCTACGGACCAGGGCGGAGCGCGCTGGACCGGATCCGTGCTGGCGACGCCCGCCGCATCGTGAAACCCGGTCAGGTTTTCAACCGCATTCATGTCGAGGATATCGCGCAAACTGTGATCATCGCCATTCGGCGCGAGAGGCGTGGCGCTGGCTCCCGTATTTATAATGTTGCGGATGACGAGCCGGCGCCTCCGCAAGACGTTCTGCTCTATGCGGCTGAACTCCTCGGCGCGCCGCCGCCCCCGGAAATTCCGTTCGAGGACGCCGATCTCTCGCCGATGGCGCGCAGCTTCTATGAAGACAACAAGCGCGTCCACAACACAAAGATCAAGCGCGAGCTGGGCGTATTGCTTCGGCATCCGACTTACAGGGACGGCCTGGAGGCGCTTGCAAGGGTGGCGGACGTCGAGATTTGAGTGGGCGAGCGGCCAAACGCGTTTTGCTTCTGCGGCTCGTCCCCCGGCGGCGAACCCGGCTATGCGGACGGGAGGGTCCTGTCGCGGGCGACAGCCAGAACTGGCCGCTTGGACATCCGAGAAGTCAAATCCCCCCACCGTCGTCAAAATCGTCGATTTTACCTGCCGGCGGAACCGCTTTATTCCACTCGGCGGCCGCCAAATCACTTTCCCCCTGTGAAGGCTTGAGCGCTTCCAAAACTTCGCCTATCGCACGAAGGATGTGGTCAAGCTTGCCCTCGATCCGTTCAATATCGGCCTTCGTCGCTGGCGCTGGATCGACCATGGCGCGCTCCTCACTTTTAAGCGAAGCCTCCTGGCCAACGCTTCGCCTTTAGCAGGCTGCAAAAGCATGAAATCTTGGCTTCATCCTTCGACAGGCTCAGGATGAGGTCGCGTATTTTCAACGGCTTAGCCCTCATGGTGAGCTTGTCGAACCATGAGCTTGTCGCGGTTCGGCGGGCTCACCCTGAGGCCATGGGCAACATTGTTTTTCAGCACCCTGTTAGATTAGTGCGCGTCCGGAAAAGTGTGAAGCGGTTTTCCGATAAGACGCACGATAAAACAAAGAGCTAGAGCGCGCTTTTGAGTCCATCAAAAGCGGATACGCGCTAGCCAGGCGCCGCCGTGGCTAATGCATGCGGCTGATGCTGAAGTCGATGGCGTCCAGCAATGCCGTGCGCGCCTCGCTCTTCGGGAAGACATGCAGCGCGTCTCGCGCCTCTTTGCCGTAAAGGCAGGCCCGCTCAATCGTCTCCTCGATAGCGTTATGGCGGCGCATGAGCGCAATCGCTTCGGCCAAATCCGTGTCCCCGATCACCCCATCTTGCAGGGTGCGCCGCCAAAAGGCCCGTTCTTCCACGCCGCCCCGGCGATAGGAGTGGACGACCGGCAGCGTTATCTTCCCTTCCCGGAAATCGTCGCCGACGCGCTTGCCAAGGCTTTCGGCTTCGCCGGAGTAATCGAGGGCGTCATCGATAAGCTGGAAGGCCAGGCCGATATTCGTTCCATAGAGGCGAAGGGCGGCCTGCTCGCTTGCGCTACGGCCGGTGATCACCGCCCCAATTTCGGCGGCGGCCGAAAAGAGCGCCGCGGTCTTCGCCTGGATCACGGCGAGATAATCTTCCTCCGTCGTCGACATGTTTTTCGACGCCGCGAGCTGCATGACCTCGCCTTCCGCGATGATCGCCGAGGCTTCGGACAGGATCTTCAGCGCGCCCAGCGATCCCACATCGACCATCATGCGGAAAGCTTGGCCCAGAAGGAAATCGCCCACAAGCACGCTGGCCTGGTTGCCCCATAGGAGGCGGGCGCTCTTCTTGCCGCGCCGCATGTCGCTTTCATCCACGACGTCGTCATGGAGCAACGTCGCGGTGTGCATGAATTCGACGGCGGCCGCGAGCTTGGTATGGCCGTCGCCGCGATAGCCGCACAGCTTGGCCGCACCGATCGTCAGCATCGGGCGCAACCGTTTTCCGCCGGAATTGATCAGATGTTGGGCAAGCTCGGGAATGAGAGCAACGTCGGAGCGCGCCTGCGAAAGGATGATCTTGTTCACTTCCGCCATTTCATCGCGCACAAGCCGCATCAAAGGCTCAAGCGCCGCAGCCGGGTCACCGCGCCCCTGAACTTGAGCGGCCAAGTTCATGATCTCCTCCGAATTTGGCGCTTGGGCAAAATGACGAACTGGGAGCGCGTCCACAGCCCCCCAGTGAAACACTGCTTTGATATTTTAGCCACGTGGCTTAATGTCCCTGATGCCGGCCCTGCTTAAAAAGGCTTGTTCTATGAAAGAGTTGCTTCGCACGACCAATATTGTGCTTCTGACTTACGTCAACTCTTTGCTGAACGATGCCTGTGTCCCTGTGCTCATCGCCGACGTTCATGTCAGCTCGGTTGAAGGATCGATCGGCGCTTTCCCCCGGCGGGTCCTTGTCGCTGCCGAGGATTGGGACGAAAGCATATCCGTCCTTACGGCAGCCGGTCTCGGCGATCATTTGATCGACCTGGACCCCCGCCATGGCTCTGCGCCACTTTAATATCCCGGCCACGGCATGGCCAGTCATTTCAACTTTACCTGTGATGCTTTTTTGGGCGGCCGCGTGCGCCTGCGCCAGCCTCAAAAGGGGTTCAGGTCTGGATTGGACGCTGTCTTTCTTGCCGCCGCGTGCCCCGCGCAGGCGGGGGATCATGTGCTTGAAGCCGGGTGCGGGGCAGGCGCCGCTTCCCTCTGTCTTCTGGCGCGCATACCGGACGCGATAGTCACCGGGGTGGAGATCGATTCCGGCCTCGCCGTTCTCGCGCGTGACAACGCGGCGGCGAATGGCAAGTCCGAAAGCTTCGAAAGCGTCAACGCCGACATTACCGCAGGCTGGGCCGAGCTTCACGCGGCCGGGCTCCGGCCCGATGCCTACGACCACGTCATCGCCAATCCGCCCTTCTTCTGTGACGGCCGCTCAAGGCCAGCCAAAGATCAGGGCAACGCAAGAGCGCGGGCCATGCCCGACGGCGGCCTCGAAGCGTGGGTTCGCTTTCTCGCCGCCACCGCCAAGCCATCGGGCGCCTGCACCGTCATTCACACTGCGGAAGCGCTGCCGGAGCTCCTTTCCGCGTTCGAAAGACGCTTCGGGGACTTGCGGATCACCCCGCTTTATCCAAAAGCGGATGCGGCCGCGATCCGCGTCATCATACGCGGCATAAAGGGAAGCCGCGCGCCCGTTGCGATCACGTCCGGCATCGTTCTGCACGAACAAGATGGAACCCCCACCGCCGCCGCAAGAGCGATCCTCAGGGATGGGTGTGCACTCTTCACCACACCTCACGGCAAATGAACATTAAGGATATCTCTTGTTAACGGCCAAGCCGTACACACATGTCCTAAGGGAAGTTACGAGCTGACCTTCAGCTTTTTGTCTCTGTCTTGCGGGATCTTCATGCGAGTCGATAGCGAGCGTCTTCCAGATATTGGTCCAACCTCGTTTTGGGAGAGGCTCAGCCCCGGCAGGCTATTTTCCCGAGGCGACGTCATTCCCGTTCTGCGCTTGTCGGGCACGATCGGCGCCGCAACGCCGCTCAGGCAGGGGCTGTCGATTGCAGGCTGTGCAAATGCGCTGGAGCGCGCATTCAGTATTAAAAATGCGCCTGCCGTCGTCCTTCAGATCAATTCGCCGGGCGGATCGCCGGTGCAATCCCGCCTCATTTACGAGCGCATTCGCCTGCTTGCCCGGCAGAAGAAAAAGAAGGTTTACGCTTTCGCGGAAGATGTCGCAGCTTCAGGCGGCTACATGATCGCTTGCGGGGCGGATGAAATCTATGCCGACGGGTCTTCGCTGGTCGGGTCAATCGGCGTTCTTTCGTCCGGTTTCGGCTTCGTGCATCTTATCCACAAGTTGGGTGTGGAGAGGCGCGTCTACACGTCAGGCGAGAACAAGTTTCAACTCGACCCGTTCAAGCCTGAAAAGCCGGAAGAAATCCAGAGGCTTAAGCGCATTCAGGAAATCGTCCACCAGGATTTCATCGCGCTTGTTAAGGAAAGCCGTGGTGACAGAATTGCCGCAGCGGGAGACACATTGTTCACCGGCGAGTTCTGGTCCGGGCGCCAAGCTCTTGAGCTTGGGCTGATTGATGGCATTATAGACATGAGAACGAAGATGCGTTCGGTCTATGGGGATGATGTCAGGCTTAGGCTCATATCCATGGAGCGGGGCTTCTTCCGCCGGAGAGCTGGAGTGGGAAGCTCGATGTCCGGCGCGGAGTTTGGCATCAGTCTTGCGAAAGGACTTGCTGACGATCTGATCTCCGCTCTCGAGGAGCGTGCCATATGGGCGCGTTTCGGGTTGTAGGTCTGAAAGTACTGCGTTGGGTGTTATGTCAACAGTTTGGGGTTGTTAGTCATGCCGCATATCATCGTCATCGCTGCAGGCGCCATGTCTCTGTTTTACGCTTACCGCTGGGTTTGCCGGGAAGCGGATCGGGTTGAAACAGCCCTTCGCAGGACCGATCGCCGGGTCCGCAGAAACACGCCACACGGAACTCCTTTGGCGTTCGACGCAGCCGCCGGCGTTTATCGGCCGATCGAATAGACGCAGCCGGCAGTCCTGAGCCGCCAAACCCAACGCCGTCGATTCTGCGCGAAGGGCGGTTGTTCAGAGGAATGCTAAAATTTCGCTTCGAGTTGGAATAGCGGAGCGTCCGCCAAGACGAGAGCATTTTATGGAAGCGGCGGCATTCGCAAAGCGCACCGCCTTTCTTGGTTCCTGCCCCTCCAAGAGCGCAACGGCAAGCGCTCCGTGCCAGACGTCGCCTGCTCCATTTGTATCGACAGCTGGGACGTTCAATGCGGGCTCATGCGCGACGCCGCCATTTTCCGTAAACCAAGCGCCGTTCACCCCATCTGTTACGGCGAGCCAGCCGGGCGCTTGAGTTTGACACGAGGCCAGCGCTTCCGGCAGGTTCTCCATGCCAGACTGTTCGCGGAGGCCGCGCGCCGAGAACCCGATATGGGTCGCGCTTGCCAGGATTTGCATTGATGTTTGACGATCCGCATCGAGGATCGCGGCCTTCCCAGCCTCGCGGGCGAGGCGAAATAAGTGCTCGGTTCCGGCCGCCCAATGATGATCGCCTAGAATGCCATCGATTTCCGGGGGCAGCTTCTGAGGGAGCCAGCTTGTGCCGCTGTCGATGCCGGGATCCTTGAAGTTGACGAGCATTCTTTCGCCGCTTCTGTCGATCATGACGGCGGAAACCGATGACTGCTTGCCGGGATGCCTTCGAACCAGACTGCAGTCGATTCCCTCCTTTTCCAGCTCATCGGCAATAGTCGCGCCGAAGACATCATCGCCGACGCGCGCAGCCAAAGCCACGTCCAGCCCGAGCCGCTTCGCGGTTACCGCGGCGGTCGCCGCCGTTCCGCCTCCGCGCAGAGCAAAGTTTTTCGCCCTGTATTTCTCTGCCGCGACCGGAAGCTCGTCCATGGTGTAAACGCAGTCCAAGACTGCTGCGCCGACGACGAGAAGAGTTGGCATTACCCGAGCCCGATATTTTGCTTACGCTTTTGCCGCCGCCTCGATCTGGAAGCGCCGAATGATAGCGCGACTCATCAACGTCGCGCGAGAAAATGGGTGTACGAATAGACTGGCCTGGAAACTGGTTAGGGTCCATGCAACTATGGAGGCGAACCTGCCATCGGCCGCCCGTCTTGCAGGGCAGCGGGCGTCCATACTAAGCGCCACAAGGCTGGGACCATCTGCCGATGTATTTGATTGCCGTCATTCTGCTGCTGTTCATCTTCCCGGCCGCCTCCGTCCTTATTGATATGCTACGGGCGGGCAGCGGCGCCGACTGGATGTTGCTCGTTGGCAAGTGGTTTGTCTTCTGGGCCGTTGGCGTCAGGCTCTTCATCGCTGGCCTGCGTCAAGTCTTCCAGCCGCGATTCACTGCCGAGACCATTTTCGAGATCAAAGACGAGTCCGTCTATGCGGTCGTGCGCGAAGTCGGCTTCGGCAACATTTCTATAGGCGCGTTGGGGCTGTTGAGCCTCGCGGACTCTCGCTGGGTCGTGCCGGCTGCAATAGTCGGCGGCCTTTATTACGGACTTGCTGGCGTCGGCCATGTTTTTCGCGGCAAGCGGAATTTCTCCGAGTGGACAGCGCTGATCTCCGATCTGTTCATATTCGGTCTCCTCGCGGCTTTTGTAGCGAGCCGCGGTTTTTGAATCCGGGCTCGCCAGCGCCGTTAGCCGATACGAACAATGCCGGGCAGCGTTTTCAGCGCCGAAAGCTGCCGGGCCGAAATCGCGAAGTTGGTGCCGAGAAGGATTTCCACGGCCTTGCTCGCCTCGCGCAGTTCGACCACCAGCTTCAGCTCGATCGAGCCATCGCGGCTTAGATGCTTCAGGAGATCGCCGACCTGAAGTTTCTCGGTCGCGGTGATCGACATCTGGCGCGTCCCCTTGCCAAAAACCTCATCGAGCGTTTGCACGGTCTGGACGCGGACCTTGATGGCTTCCCCGTCGGCCTCGCCCTCGACCTGAATCAGCAGGTTTTTGCCGGCTTCGAGCTTATCCGCCGCAGACGCCAAGGTGTCGGCGAAAATCACGGCCTCGAATTGTCCCGTGGGATCGGAGAAGCCTGCAAATGCAAAGCGGTTCCCGGATTTCGCCTTGCGGTCCTGTCTGTAGGTGACGGTTGCGGCGAGGCGCGCTTCGGCGCGGCCGTGAGCCTGGGCGCGCGCCGCGAAATCATTCCAGCGCATCACGTTGAGGCGCGAAAGCTGATCGGCAAAATCGTCGAGCGGATGCCCTGACAGATAGAAGCCCGCCGCGGCTAGCTCATTGTCCAGCATCTCAAGGAGGCCCCAGGCCGGGGCATCCGACAGAACGAGCGGATCGGCGGCTTGCTCGGACGAGGCGCCTCCGAACATGTCCACCTGCCCCGCCGCGCGGTCCTGGGCGATCCGCGCGGCGAACTCGACAAGGCGCTCAAGGTTCTTCGCAACCTTGGCCCTGTTTTTCTCCAAATCCTCAAGCGCGCCCGCCGCGTTAAGCGTTTCGATCGCGCGCTTGTTCACGGCCTTCGGATTGACCCGCGACATGAAGTCGGAAAGATCGCGGTACGGCTTGTCCCCGCGCTCCTCGACGATGTGGGCGGCGGCCGCCTGTCCCATGTTCTTGAGGGCGGCGAGGGCGTAGCGGATATCGCCGCCCTCCGGCTCGAAATCGACCGCTGACTTGTTGGCCGAAGGCGGCAGGATCGCGATGCCCCTCTGGTTGGCCTCGCGCGTAAAGCTGTACAGCTTGTCGGTGTTGCTCATGTCGAGCGTCATGGAGGCGGCGAGGAACTCCTGGCAATGGTTCGCCTTGAGATAGGCCGTCTGATAGGCGATCAGCGCGTAGGCCGCGGCATGGCTCTTGTTGAAGCCGTAGCCCGCGAACTTCGCGACAAGTTCGAAGATGTAGCGCGCGCGGGCCTCCTCGATGCCTTTTTCCAGCGCGCCTTTGACGAAGCGCGCGCCTTGAGCATCCATCTCGGCCTTGATCTTCTTGCCCATCGCGCGGCGCAACAGGTCGGCTTCGCCAAGGCTGTAGCCGGACAGCACCTGCGCGAGCTGCATCACCTGCTCCTGATAGATGATGATGCCATAAGTTTCTTCGAGGATCGGCTTGGCAAGCGGATTCAGATAGTCCGGCGTCTCCACGCCGTGCTTGCGGTTGATGAAGGACTCGATGTTGTCCATCGGACCGGGGCGATAAAGCGCGTTGATAGCGACGATGTCGCCGAAGCGGTCCGGCTTCAGCTTGCGCAGCGCCTCGCGCATGCCCGTACTTTCGAGCTGGAACACGCCGCCAGTATCGCCCCTTGCAATCAGCTCGTAAGTCGGGACGTCATCGAGCGGCAGATGCGCGAGGTCGATGGTCTTCCCGGCCTTTGCCACAAGCGCGCACGCTTTCTGCAGCACCGTCAGCGTCTTGAGCCCCAGGAAGTCGAACTTCACGAGGCCCGCCTGCTCGACCCACTTCATATTGAACTGGGTAACGAGCATGTCTGAGCGCGGATCGCGATAGAGCGGGATAAGCTCGACCAACGGCCGGTCGCCGATAACGACGCCAGCGGCGTGAGTGGAGGCGTGCCGGTAAAGCCCCTCCAGCTTCTGCGCCGTGTCGAGAAGCTGCGCGACGATGGCCTCGCGGTCGCGGGCCTCTTGCAGCTGGGGTTCGCCTTCGATGGCCTGGGCGAGCGTCACCGGATTCGCCGGATTGTTCGGCACCATCTTGCAGAGCCGGTCGACCTGCCCGTAGGGCATTTGCAGAACGCGGCCCACGTCCCGGAGCACGGCGCGCGCCTGCAGTTTTCCAAAAGTGATGATCTGCGCAACCCGATCCGTTCCGTATTTCTGGCGGACATAGGCGATCACTTCGTCGCGCCTGTCCTGGCAGAAGTCGATGTCGAAGTCCGGCATCGACACGCGCTCAGGATTGAGGAAACGCTCGAAGAGAAGGCCGAAACGGATCGGATCGAGGTCCGTAATGGTCAAGGCCCAGGCCACGACCGAACCAGCGCCCGATCCGCGGCCCGGCCCGACAGGAATGCCTTGCGCCTTGGTCCATTTGATGAAGTCGGACACGATCAGGAAGTAACCCGGGAACTTCATGCGGGTGATAACGTCGAGTTCGAAGGCGAGGCGCTTCTTGTAGTCCTCCTCGCTTGCCGCGCGCAGATGCTCCGGGATCGCGGCAAGGCGGCGGGCGAGCCCCGCTTCGGCTTGCGCCTTCAACTCGGCCGCTTCGGCTACGGCGGCATCTTTCGCATCGGGCAGGAAATTCGGGAGGATTGGCTTGCGAGGCTGGGGCCGGAAGGCGCAGCGCTTGGCGATCTCGACCGTGTTCTCGATGGCTTCCGGCAGATCGGCAAACAGAGCCGCCATCTCGCGTTGCGGCTTGAGATAATGGTCAGGCGAGAGCCGGCGCCGGTCGTCTTCCGCGACGTAGCGTCCTTCCGCGATGCAAAGAAGCGCGTCGTGGGCGTCGAAAACATCGCGCTTCGGAAAATAGGCTTCGTTGGTAGCGACGAGCGGCGCGCCGTTGGCATAAGCCCAATGCAAAAGCTGTGGCTCAACCGCGCGCTCGCGCGGCGCGGCGTGCCGCTGGATCTCGATATAGAACCGGTCGCCAAAGATCGACGCGAGCGCCGAGAGGCGCGATTCGGCCAGCGCCGCGTTTCCAGCAGCGTATGCTTTATCAGCCGGGCCATCCGGGCCGCCCGACAGGGCAATCAGCCCTTCCGCGCTTTCCTCAAGCTGCGCCAGTGTTACATGCGGCGCGCTATCGCCTGCGTGATCGAGAAACGCCTGGCTCGAAAGGCGCATCAGATTGCTATATCCCGCTGCATCCTTGGCGAGAACGACGACCAAGCCATGATGCCCGGCCCCTGCGCGCGCTCCGGGGCGGGGCGTCTCGTCCGAGGCTTGCGGGAAAGCAACCGTCAGCGAGCATCCGAGGATCGGCTGAACCCCCTCGGCGGCAAGGGCTTCCGAAAATTCGAGCGCGCCAAAAAGATTGTTCCTGTCAGTGATGGCGAGCGCGGGCTGACCATCCGCGGCGGCGAGTTTCGCCAGCGCCTTGACCGGCAGCGCGCCTTCCAGCAGCGAATAGGCGGAATGGACGTGCAGATGGATAAAGGTGGGCTTTGTCATCAGCTCCCGCAGGGTCGTTTGAGCCGAGCCGATGGCGGTCGAGTTATCCCAATCGCTCGCTTATTGGAAAGACGAAGATGCTGCGTGGGCGGCTTCGGGTTTGGCCGGCCCGGGCTTCTGGCTGACCTCGATAAGGAGGCCCTCGTTGAGTTGGAGCACGCGATCCATGCGCGCGGCGAGATCGAAATTATGGGTTGCGATGAGCGCGGCCACGCCGGTCGCGCGGATGAAATAGGTCAATTCCTCGAAAACGCGATCCGCCGTGTGAGGGTCGAGATTGCCCGTCGGCTCGTCCGCAAGGAGGACGCTCGGGCTGTTGGCGACGGCGCGCGCGATGGCCACGCGCTGCTGCTCGCCGCCTGAAAGCTCGGGCGGGCGGTGCGACGCGCGCTCCTCAAGCCCGAAGTTCGCCAAAAGCTCCAGCGCACGTGCTGTCGCGTCTTTCTTTCGAACGCCCGCCAGAAGCTGCGGCATCATCACATTTTCAAGGGCCGAGAACTCGGGCAGGAGGTTATGAAACTGGTAGACGAAGCCGATCTCGGTCCGCCGCATGCGGGTGC
>JBAVVQ010000484.1:0-3040 GCA_049697375.1 Rhodomicrobium sp. | reverse complement strand
GGGGGGAAACTGTCCAGTCGAGAAGCTACGCACGGCCGGCTGAGACATCGTTTTACAAAAATCCTGTAGAACAGATCGCAGAGGGAAACGATCGCAATGCTACGAACAATCTTCGCGGACGCCGTGTTCTGCGCCGCGCTCTTCGTCGAATCCCTAGCCGTGTTATCTATCCTCCAGGCTGTTGCGGGCCTGGAGCTTCGCGAGGAGTTCACCCCGATCATGAATTCTTATCATGCGAAAACTGTGGCGTTATCGGCAATAGGCAGTAGCCTTTTCGCCGGTAAGCCACCCTTATGGTTCGCGGATGCCGTCCTGATCGCAGCGGTGCTCTTTTTCCTGTTTTTTATTGCACAGGCGCGAAACGCAATGGCTCCTTACGACGATCCGGAGGGAGCGGCGCCCGACGAGGCCAGAGGTTTTGAGGCTGCCATCGACTTTTTTCTTCCGGCCGCGATCTGCGTTATCGGAGCCGCGGTGACGGCGCCCTCGCTTCTGCCCTTCCTCACGCTGCCCATCGCGCTCTGGCTTCTCCTCAAAAGGCTTTTCGGAAAGCCCTCATGGTTCAAAGTCTCGGCGAGCTACTACGTGAACATAGCGCTCCTGACAGGCGTGGCGGCCGCGATTTTGTCCTGGGCCGGCTAGCCCCGTTCGCGCCCGCCGCTGCCTGGGGCCGGTTCAGCCCGAGGCAAGTTCTTCGCTTCACGCAGTACGCCTTGGCGAGAAGTCCTGTCTTCGCCCGCAGCAAATGGTCAGAACTTCCCGCGGCGCGTACTAGTAGACGCGCGGCTTCGGCTTGATGTACTGGACGTCGTTCGTCAGCGTCCGCATGTGCACGGGCCTGTAATCCAGTTTCACCGTCCGATTCTCATTATCCGCGTAGGATAGCGTGTGCTTCATCCAGGTCGTATCGTCGCGATTGGGGAAGTCTTGGCGGGCATGCGCCCCGCGGCTCTCCTGCCGGGCCAGTGCGCCGGTGATGGATACCGCGGCCTGTGCAATTAGATTGTTGAACTCCAGCGTTTCGACGAGATCCGTATTCCAGATCATCGAACGGTCCGTGACATGGATGTCGTCAACGCCATTCCAGACGTCTTGAATGAGCTTGACCCCTTCCGCCAACACCTCCGCATTGCGGAACACCGCGCAATTGCCCTGCATGATGCCCTGCATCCTGCCGCGAAGCTCAGCCGTCGGCGTTCCTCCTTTGGCAAAGCGGAAATGATCCAGACGAGCGATCGCTTCGTCGCCTGCGTCCCCGGCGAGTTCGGAATGCAATTGATCTTGCTCGATGGTTTCCGCACAGCGGAGCGCAGCCGCACGCCCAAAGACCACAAGATCGATGAGAGAGTTCGAGCCGAGCCGGTTCGCCCCATGCACGCTCGCGCAAGAGGCCTCGCCGAGGGCCATGAGGCCTGCAACCGTGGCGTCGGGGTCCCCGCCGCGAGGAGAGATGGCCTCTCCGAAATGGTTCGTGGGGATGCCGCCCATATTGTAGTGCACAGTTGGGATAACTGGGATCGGCTGACGCCTCAGATCGACGCCCGCGAAAATCTGCGCGCTTTCCGTGATGCCAGGCAGGCGCTCGGCCAGGATTTTCGGATCGAGATGATCGAGATGAAGATAGACGTGATCTTTCTTCGGCCCGACGCCGCGGCCCTCGCGGATTTCGATCGTCATCGCGCGTGAGACCACGTCGCGGCTGGCAAGGTCCTTGGCGGTGGGTGCGTAGCGTTCCATGAAGCGCTCGCCTTCGGAATTGGTGAGGTATCCGCCTTCGCCGCGCGCGCCCTCGGTGATGAGTACGCCAGCGCCATAAACTCCGGTGGGATGGAACTGAATGAATTCCATATCCTGGAGCGGCAGCCCGGCGCGGATCACCATGGCGTTGCCGTCGCCCGTGCAGGTGTGAGCGCTCGTGCAGGAGAAATACGTCCGGCCATAACCGCCGGTCGCAATGATCGTCTTCTTCGCCCTGATGCGGTGAATGGTGCCATCCTCGAGGCACCAGGTCATGACGCCCCGGCAGATGCCGTCATCCATGATGAGATCGAGCGCAAAATGCTCGATGAAGAACTCAGCCGAATGACGCAGCGATTGCCCATAAAGCGTATGCAGCATGGCATGGCCGGTGCGGTCCGCCGCGGCGCAGGTTCTGAGCGCCGGCGGGCCTTCGCCATACTCGGTCGTCATGCCGCCGAAGGGACGCTGGTAGATTTTGCCGCTCTCCGTTCGGCTGAACGGCAGGCCGTAATGCTCAAGCTCGTACACGGCGGCGGGAGCGTTGCGGCACAGATACTCGATGGCGTCCTGGTCGCCGAGCCAGTCGGACCCCTTCACCGTGTCATACATGTGCCAGCGCCAATCGTCCCGGCCCATATTTCCGAGAGCGGCGGCGATGCCGCCTTGCGCGGCCACCGTGTGCGAACGGGTTGGAAACACCTTGGTGACGCAGGCTGTCTTGAGCCCGGCCTCGGCGCAGCCAAGCGTGGCGCGAAGCCCCGCGCCGCCAGCCCCTATGACCACGACATCAAAGGAGTGGGTCTCCACCGGATAGGCGCGCCCGTTCACACGAGGCGCCCCGCCGTTCTTTCCGTTCGAAGCGCTGTTCGACTTGGTTGATTCAGCCATGAGTTACATTCCCAGAGAAAGCTTGATGATTGCGAGCGTACAGGCGACTGCAACGGAAAAGGTCCAGAAAGTATTCAGTAACAGGCAAGGGTAACGGAGGGGCGAAAGATGGAAAGCTGCGGGGGCATCGGCTTTGGGGCCAGGGACGAGGCTCCTGCCATCGGCTTCATTTCCGCCATCATTCAATCCTTCTTAACGCGGCGTGCGTTTTTTTCTTGATGCAAGGTTTCCTACCGCGATGCAGCAAAGGCTGCAACAAGCATCCTGCTGAACAAGCGAGAACGGCTAGTACAGCCCGAGGCAAGTTCGCCCCCCATTCGCTGCAAGCGCTCGAGCGAACTTGCCTCGGATAAGCTGTACTAGAAATCAAATAATTGCTAGTACGCCTTATCCGCGGGAAGTCCTGTCGACG
>JBAVVQ010000483.1:0-3344 GCA_049697375.1 Rhodomicrobium sp. | reverse complement strand
TTTGCCGAGAGGTTGACGCAGGGGCGGGCCTCCTGGTTTGCGTCCATCCATGCGAAGGGGAAGGACCGGGAGAACCCCCATTGCCACCTTTTGGTGCGGGACCGGGACATTCACACTGGGTCGCGGGTGGTAATGTTTTCAGCGGGAGCGAAGGAGGTGAGGGAGCGGGCGGCGAAGGGGTTGAGCGCGCCGACCACGCTCCGGGACATTCGCATGTTATGGGAGCAGTTCACCAACCAGGCGTTGCGGGATGCGGGACGGGTTGAGCGAATTGACCGGCGCACGCTTGCCGAGCAGGGCATCGGGCGCTCCCCGCAGGTGCACGAAGGTCCGAACATCCGGGCGATGCACGAGCGCGGGTTCCGGCCGCAGTCGCGGGAGCGGGTATACCGGAACCGGGCCGTTCGCCGTCGCGGGGTGTCGCCAACGCGGCTTGTTCGCTATCCTGAAATCGATCGGGGACGTACCCGGATGGAGTATAACGCGGCGCTGCGACCGGCTCCTCGTGTCACTATGGAGGACCGGCCAAAGGTGCGGGTTGGCGAGGCGCCGCGTGAGAATTCGCCATTCCGGGCTCATCCGCCCATCAGACCACAAGCCGAGCTGCGTCCGGCTGTCTTCAATATATCAGAGCCCGTGCGTGCGACGCCGGTAGCGGCGCCAACTCCTCTTCCCCAGCAGCAGCAGGAGGTTTCTCAACAGCCGGTGCGGGCCGAGGACCTGTCACCGACGGCACGCCTCTTGAAAATCAAACAGGAGGAGCGGGAGCGGTCTGCTGCCCAAGCTTCGGAGCCACCCCGCGCGGCCCCGCCCATCGCGGAGCGGCCAAGGCCGCCAGCCGAGCCACCCGTGCGCGCGGAGGAGTTGTCGCTTTCCGCGCGGCTCCAGAAAATCAAGGAGGAGGAGGCCAGACGCCAGGCATCCAAACCAGCTTCGGAACCGCCGCGCGCCATGTCAATGACTGAGCGGCTCATGCAGGCGAGGGGGATTCAGGGGGCACCAGCGACGTCTGTGCAGCAGCGGAATCGGGAGCGGGACCGCTAGCACTGTGAAAGACGCGTCCGAGGTCTATTGATGAAGCAAGTGTGCCGCTGGCGCTTGAAGGCGTCTGCGTTTATGTTCTTGCCATGCAATTTAAATCCCGAAATTTGCGTGCGCTTGCTGAGATGGTCGTGGGCGATGCCCCACATTTCCCCTATCGCTCCAGCAGGTATATCACTGAATTCTTGAAGGACTGTGGGCTGAGCTTCGTCCATGACGGAACCACACGCTGGGCGTGGACGTCCGACCGGCTTGCTGAACTCCTTGCGGAACCTCAATCTTACGATCACACTCTTCCCGAACGATTCATGACCGTGCTTCGGACCCTTATGGATAGGTCCGAAGCCGAAGAAGGTGACGAGGATCGCTCAAAAGCCCTTGCAGCGCTGAACGTTCCTTTACGGCGAGAAGGCTACGAGGCCTATCTCGCTGAGGACGGCGTCATTTACGTTCGGCACATTGCATCGAAGACCGTCTCGGCGCCCGCCAACCCGCACCGTCCCCTCACAGCCGAGGAGGTGAAGCGCCGCGACCAGCTCGCGGCATATCTGGACAGATGCTCCGAAGACGACCTCATCGAGGAGGTTCTTGTGCCCATGTTTCGTCATCTCGGGTTTTACCGGGTGACGGCGGCTGGACACAAAGACAAGGCATTGGAGTATGGGAAGGACGTGTGGATGCGCTTCACCCTCCCAACCCAGCACATCCTCTACTTCGGCCTTCAGGCAAAAAAAGGAAAACTGGATGCTGCCGGGGCAAGTAGCGACGGCAACAAGAACGTTGCGGAAATTCATCATCAGGCTCTGATGATGCTTGGGCATGAGATTTTCGACCCTGAGACGAGCAAGAAGGCGCTTGTGGACCACGCATTCATCGTCGCTGGCGGCAAAATCACCAAGCAGGCGCGGAACTGGCTCGGCGGCCAGCTCGACGCCTCCAAACGCAGCCAGATTATGTTCATGGATCGTGACGACATCTTAAACTTGTATGTCGTAAATCAGATCCCACTTCCGGCGGCTGCTTGCCCACCTGCGGAAAGCGCGCTTTTCGACGAGATACCCTTCTGAACAGCTGTTGCGCTGCCGGACCTTGCCCGAATCACCCCGCCCAGCTAGCCTAAGCCCATGAGCGAGGACGTGGCCCGGCTTCAGGAAGGCATTGACGCGGCCCGCAAGACCTTTGGCGCCGAGCGCGAAGGCCTTGAGGATATGCTGACGCGAGACTTCGTGAGCGGCGTTGACGCCGCCGACACGCTTCTCTCCCTCACCGATGAGTATGGCCTTGAACACGCGGGCGAGCTCCTGCGCGAGCGTCCCCGAGATTTTGGAGAATTGCGCGACGCCGTCCCCGGCGATTGGGAGGACCGCTGTACTGAAATCATCGAGAAGGCTAGCCGCGCGAACCACTCCCTGGACCGCCTTGATGAGCTGACCCATCGGCGGGAGGAGCTTTTGCAGCGCGAGGGCGGACGCGTTCTCAATATCCAGGGCCGGGAGTTCGAGTTGCGGGGAGAGGGACCGGAAGCTGTCCCGTTGGACAAAGCCCAACCCGAGCGCGAGCTTTCTATGACCGAGCTCCTGCGGCGTGAAAAGGGGATCTCTCCAGCGGAGCCGAGCCCGGCACCGACGCGAGAGCAGACGCGCAATCGATAAGGGGCCGGGATCCAGTTAGGTCAGCGTGTTCAGCTATCTGCCCGCTCAAGCATCCGTTTGATAGCGGCCTCTAGCGCCGGTTCTGGAATCCTTGGCCGGGCATAAAGAAACTATCTACTTCACTTTCGCCCGTTCGCAAGCTGTAATGCTCACTTTGAGCAAATATAGGCGGCTGAACCTCCAAAACCGGACTCATCATCATTGAGCACAGATCAGATCTCACCGAGGTAGGAGCCGTCCGCCCTCAGTTGCTTTTGTCTGTCGGATGCGGCGTGCGCGAGTTGATCTGCCAACTTTTCAAGCTCAGACGCGCGTAACGCTTGACCCAAGTCAAGGAGCGGCACGACTTGGCGTGCGATAAAATAGCACTTTAGTAGCACGCTCATCGTGCCGAAGCAGTTTTCCGCTATTCTATTGCTCTCCGGAGCGGTGAGCCGAAGCTTCGGTCGTCCTGGCTGGATAAGCGACAGAGGCCGCCCAGGCGCCCGGGGATGTGGAATGTGACCAATATCGCCCTCGATAGGTCGATTGCTTCGAGCCTGTCCCATAAATCCTATAGCGGGCAGGCGGCGCTGACGATCGGTGCTATCGGCGTGGTCTTAGGGAATATCGGAACGTCTCCGCTTTACGCGGTGGACCAGATCTTTTATG
>JBAVVQ010000482.1:0-6256 GCA_049697375.1 Rhodomicrobium sp. | reverse complement strand
GGCGGCGGCCCGGACGGGATCGGCGGCCGCGGACAGGTCGATCACCTCTGCCCCGAAGCGTCGAGCAAGCGCCAGCCGTTCGCCGTTGAAGTCGAGGCCCAGCACGCGGCAACCGTGCGCCCGCAGCAATTGCACCGCGATCAGGCCAATGAGCCCGAGCCCGCTGACAGCAATCGACTCGCCGAGAGTCGGCGCGACGAGCCTGATGCCTTGCAGAGCGATGGCGCCGAGCACGGTAAAGGCGGCGGCATCGTCAGGCACAGTGTCGGGCGTCTTGGCGCATAGGTTCGCTGGAACGCTCACCACCTCCGCATGCCTGCCGTTGGATGCGACACGGTCGCCAACCGCGAAACCGGCGACGCCGGGGCCAACCTCGATCACCCGGCCCGCATTGCAATAGCCAAGCGCCAGCGGTTGATCGAGCTTGTTGCGCACAGCTTCGATGGTCGGCAGGAGACCGTCCGTCTTCACCTTGTCAAGGACCATGCGGACTTTGTCCGGTTCTCGCCTGGCCTTCTCGATCAGGCTGCCCTTGCCGAAATCCATAAGCATGCGTTCGGTGCCCGCCGAAACGAGCGATCGCGTGGTGCGAATGAGGACGTGCCCAGCACTGAGCCTCGGGGCCGGGACTTCGGCGACCTCGGTCGCGCCAGTGCGCAGGTGCTGCAGAACTTGCTTCATGATGCCTTGTCGCCGTTCAGTGGCGGCGCTACCGGAATGTTGAAGAGGGCGATCATGGCGTCAGTCGCTTCGCTGACTGGCTTTTCTGGCGACTGTAAACAGTAAGCTGGGCGGCAGGATGCTCAGCAGTGCTTCAGGAATGAAGCCGTCGAACCCGGACATCATGAGGACGTCCATGCCCCGCTTCTTGAGGCGGCTACGAAGTCGCGGCCCGGTCGCTGTGAATCTTGAGAGAGCGACGTAGCTGGAGCCAGATTGACTACGGGCGCCTTTCATCGCATTCCGGATGACCTGCATGGCTCGGACAGGAGAATGAGTGTGCGGCACAGAAAGAACCAGAACGCCTCCCGGCCTTAGAACACGGACCATTTCATCCAGGCAGTCGAACGGCTTATCCAGATATTCCAGCACGTTCAGGCAAAGACAGCCGTCAACGCTCGCGTCCGGAAGAGAGATGCGTTCAACGGTGGGAACAAACCGGAAATCGATACGGCCGGACAGGTTCTCAGCCTCGGCCGCGCGGCGCGCCGACTCCAGCATCGCCAGCGAAGCGTCATATCCAATCACGGGGAGGCCATGGCGCGCCATGATGCGAGAAAAATATCCGCTGCCGCATCCGACATCGAGCCAGATCCCCTTTTTCGGCAATTGGGGCACGATGCGGTCTCGAAAAAAGGCCGCACGGTGGGCGAAGGCGCCGCGCCGATAACGGTTGTCCCAACCCCTCGCGATTTCGTCGTGATAGGCGACAGCAGCACTGGCAGACATGCGTCCCGCGAGCCCCAAAACGTTAAACACTTTGGAAAGTAAAGAGCCGCCGGCTTGCCTGAAGCATGTCGGGGGTGAGTAATACACGGGCCGCGTATGATTTGACACGGCTGCGCCAGGCGCCGCCCTCGGCATTTCTACGCTTATGGGCTTCTTCGAAGGCCCGGTGAAAAGGCGCTGGCCCTTCGTCAATCGGCAGATCCCAGCCGACGCCATCCCGTTGGAGATTACGCCATGGCGTTCGGTCGGAAATCAGCACGGGCGTGCCCGCCGAAAATGATTCGGCGATGACATGCCCGTAGTTCTCGCCTTGCGAGGGCAGAAACAGCATGTCGTACGAGGCCAGGATCTCGGTCACGCGATCGAACGGAGCCGGTCCCCGGTACTCGACGCGAGCATGGTCTGGCATAGCCGCCGTCGCGGCGATGCACTCGCGCCAATAGTCCGTGTCTTCGACGGCGCCCCAGATATCGAGGTGGACGGGCGCCGGGCTCGACGCCACAGCTTGGATTGCGAAGGCGATATTCTTCATCCGCGACACGCGCGACAGCAGCACAAGGCGAAGAGGCTCCCGGTCGCCAGTCGGCTCGGGTGTGGATGCGGCATGATCCTCAACCGCCGGAGGCAAGTTCGCCACGACCGCGATGTCTTTGGCGATATGGGAAAGGCGGCGCTGGATATCCTTGGCCTCGAACGCGCTCGACGCCTGCCATCGCAGTCCGGAGTAAAGTCCAGCCGCGCACGCCGTCCTGAAATACGCCGCCTTTTTCCGCTGCTTGAGCCGAAGCGCGGCGCTGGCAAATTCACCGCGAGGCGCAATCACGCATGGACGCCGCTTCGCGAGGCCCAGCCTGTAGGCGAGCAGCGGCGCGACCGTGAACTGCGGATGAAAAAAGCTGTTGAGGTAGAGCGCGTCGTAATCGGCGCCATCGAGAGCATGGGCGAACGCCCGCACGCCGCGCCGCGCGGGGGACATGTACAGCACCTCCGCCTTTCCCACGCGCCGCCAGCGATCGGCCTCGATGCAGGGGAAGGCGCGCTCGTCGCCATAGTCGCGATCCGAGGTCAGAATACGGAACGAGAACTCGTCTCCCAGATGCTCGACGAGATTGGCGATGGTGCGGGTCGGGCCGCCCGCCTTCCAGCCTGGACGATAGTGCGGGAGCGCAATCAGAATCGACGGTTTCATTTGCGGTTGGCGGCTCAGCAGGCGACGGCCAGGTCCGGCGAGGTTTTGAGCCCGGCCATATTGAAGCGCCGCGCCAGCACTTGGGACCACCCTCTGAGCCCGCGCATGCCACTCTCCGGCGCTTCCGGCGCCGCCGCCATCAGCCAATCGCGGACCGGAATGGAAAAGCCGGTCTTGCGCCGATTAAGCACCGCGCCTGGGAGGGGCCGCTTCGGGCTTCGCGCCATGTCCTGCTTGCCGGCAGGGCGCCCGGCGAGCACGAGACGAACAACGGTTTCCCATAAGGCGACATCAACGAGCGGAGTGCGCAGTTCAATCGAATGACACATGCTCGCCCAGTCGGAGTCCCTCAAGAGTTGGTTTCGCATGTACCAGGCCGAGGTGAGCGCCGAGACTTTCAGCCTCGGACTGGCGACACAAGGCAAGGACTCATGCAACGCCGCCTCCGTAGCAAGGGCCGCCAATCCTTCGCGAACCACATCGGGGTCCAAAACTGTGTTCAGTTCCCAGGGCATGAACAGCGACCTACAGATCGTGTAAGCCCCGCCGTAGTCGCCTCCATATTCGACGAGACCGGCGTATTTCGTCGATGTGCAGGCCTTGAGAACCGGGGCTGACGCGCGCCTCACCATCGAGCCAAGGCCGGGCACCCGCGATGGGATTGAGAACAAACTGACGAGCCGCGGGATCCTCGCGAAGTCCGGATAGCCCCCGAAAAGCTCGTCGCCGCCGAGGCCGGATAAGGCCACTTTCAGGCCGCTTTCCGCCGCGGCTTTGCAGACGAAATAGGTGTTGATGCCGTCGATGCTTGGCTGATCCATGGACTCCATGAGGTGCGCATAGCAGGCCGCGAAGTCCTTCTGCGAAATTCGATGCACTTGCCCTTGCGCGCCGTAGTCGCGGGCGACCTGGCTGGCGAGCGGCGCCTCGTCATGCTCGGTGTTCTCGAACTCGCGAAAGCCAAGCGTCAGAGCGACGGGTGGCTCCGCCTGCGCCTCTGCCGCAAGCGCGAATAGAGTGCATGAGTCGAGCCCCGACGAGAGAAACACGCCGACGCTGACGTCCGAGATCAGATGATATCGGACCGACTCGCGCAACGCCTCCGACAAGACAGCGCGCGCCTCATCCGATGATTTAGCGCTGGTCAACGGCTCAAGAGCCTCCATGCGGCGCGGCAAACTGAAGTACTGGTGAACGCGCTTCACGCCTTCCCTATCGATGGAGAGGCTCGTTCCGGGCGGCAACGCGCGTATCTCTCTGTAGAGAGTGAATGGCTCCGGAATATGCCCCCACAAGAAGAAGCCGGTCTCCCCCGCCGGGTCCGGGCTGGTTTCGATTTTGCCCGTTGCGAGCAAGGCCTTGACCTGAGAAGCGAACCGGAGCGTATGGCCGTCGTCGGCGATATAGAGCGGTTTGATGCCGAAGGGATCGCGCGCCAGGAGCAACCTGCCCCGCCGCTCGTCCCAAAGCGCGAACGCAAACATGCCGCGAAGCTTCCCAAGCATTTCGCGGCCATGCTCGGCGTAGAGCTTCAACAACACTTCCGTATCCGAATTCGACCTGAACATATGTCCCAGGCCGGCGAGCTCCGCCCGCAATTGGCGGTAATTGTAAATTCCCCCCTTGAACACGATCGTCAGGCCTGTTGAGGGATCGTGCATCGGCTGCACGCCAGCCTCCGAGAGATCGATGATGGCAAGCCTGCGATGAACGAGCCCGACGCGGCGATCGTCTGACACGAGCATCCCCGAGCCGTCAGGTCCGCGTGGACGCATCCGAAGCGACATGCGTTCGAGGGGCGCCAAGTCTTCGGACAAGGCCTGCCCGTAATAGGCAAACTGGCCTCCTATACCGCACATGCTTTGTCCCTTTAAGAAAGAACTGGCTGGCCGGCTCGCCTAAGAGATCAGGAGTTGGTCTTGTTCGATGCATTCACTCGCCAAAGCAGTCGCTTCGCTTGGCGAACGGTCGCCGATGACGCGAGCCGGCGCCCCGCCGACAATTTTCCAGTCACCAACTTCCTTGGTGGCGACGGCGCCCGCCGCGACGATGGCGCCACGCCCAATCCGCCCGACACCTTCACAGATGATGGCGCGGCTGCCGATCCAGGCGTCGTCCGCTATGACGAGAGGCGTCTTTCGGGCCTCGGATTTTGGGTTGTGACCGTGAGAGTGCGTGTAGATAATGACCGCTTCGGAAATGACGACGCGCTGGCCAATGATCAACGTGCCACTGAAATCGAGGATCGAGTCCCTGTCGATCTGCGAATGCGAGCCGATCATGCATTTCGCGTCGGTAAATTCAGTATCGATGCGCGTGTGCCGTCCTATGGATACGCCGTCTCCGAACTCGATCTGGCCCGGGAATCGCAGGGTAGCGTCGGCCAGGATGCGGACGCCCGCGCCGCAGGCCCCGAGATTTCGGCTCCACAATACCGTCCGCAGACTGTCGGCCAAACGCAGTCCGGCAATCGAGACCAGCTGAACGAGGGCCATAGGCAGCCCCGATAGCCGGTAATTCCAGATTTTAGACAACATGATTTTTCAAATGTTCAGTGAAGAGCCGCCAATGAGGCTGACAGTTTTCCAGCACGTCCAGCACCGTCTTCTGGCCGCCCTGGCCAATGGCCTGAAGCAGCCGAAAATCGCCAGTCACTCGCTCGACGGCCTCGACGATAGCGCCCGCGCTCTTAGCCGGGATGCCTATACAGTTCTCGCCATCCACCATGCGGCCGCTGATCCCTCCCACCATCGTCGTTACGATGGGCAAGCTGTTGATCATGGCCTCGTAGAGGACGCGCGGAAATCCTTCGTGATAGGATGGGAATATGAAGATGTGCGCCTTCCGGTAGAAGCGCATAAGATCGGACTTGCCGCTGACCAAGCCAACCATCTGAACATTCGCGCCAAGAGGCTCGTCTTTCAGTCGCGCCGAGAGTTCATGGAAGAGCGGCCCTCCGCCGACTAGGCGTAAACGAAAAGGCACGCCTTTAAGCCTCAATGCCTCCGCAGCCTGTATCAGTTCGCGAATGCCCTTGTCAGCCTCGAGCCGGCCCACAAAAAGAAGGTCCCAAACGGGCGGGCGCGCAACCAACGCCGGACGAGCGAAGGCATCCTCGGGGGTGATCGTGACCATGGGCCGGATTACGTCGGCTCTTTCGCAAAAGGGTTCAATCTGCTGCTGCAGCGCGGGCGAAACTGTTAGCGCGAATGCCGCTTTTCCGACAACGCGCCGGTCCAACCGCGTCTCACGAAACCTGCCGCCGCGAACATAGAGGCCATAAGGCTTTCCCAGAAATGAACATAAAAGCCCGGCTGCCTTCCCAAGCGTTCCCGGAAAAAAGATATAGACAAAATCACTCTTGAGGATTTCGCGGAGGAGTTCCTCGGCGGCGAGCAAAGCGCGGAATCGAGGACGCATTGCGAGGAGCCTGCTCTCCAGTCCTTGATCCTGAAGGCAAAAATTATAGAGCTGACCATTCTCATCATAGGGGGCATGGGGAGCTATGAAGACCGGCTCGCAGCCCTCATGCCTGATATCGCAGGCGAATTGGCCCGTATGATTGTTGACGTAGCGCCGCCCCGTCTCATCAACGGCGATCGCTCCGTTGTCCACGAT
>JBAVVQ010000481.1:0-3163 GCA_049697375.1 Rhodomicrobium sp. | reverse complement strand
ATTTCGGCCGCACCGCGCGACGAGGACGACGTGAAGCCGGCGCTGGCTGCCCTGCCGTCTTTTGCTTCCTCGGTCGTCGCAGGCGCTTTTCTACAGGATGCATATGTGTTCCTCGGATGCCAGCTCGATCGGATCGTCGATGGGTTCGGGATCAATAGTCTGATTGCAGGCCGAATTGTCGCGGCCCGGGTGCAGGAGGCGGCGTTGCGTATGAGCGATCGCGACGATCAAGAGGTGCTGCTCCAAGCTCCGCTCTTGGCCTACCTTTCCCCAGGGCGCTACGCGAAAATCGAGCGCAGCTTTTCTTTCCCGTTTCACACGGGGTTCAAACGCTGATGTCTGCAGTCTCGGGGACGAGGGCTGCCGCAGGGCGACTGCGCGACTACCTCCAGCGTCGCCGCGGAGAGATGCGTGACCTGCTTGAACGGCTGGTTCGCGCCGAATCGCCCTCGACGGTTCCTGCCGCTCAAGAGCCGGTCCTCGACCTGCTCGAGAACGCTCTCATGGAGCGTGGTTACCGGATTCATCGTCTGCGCGGACATCGAACGGGCGGGCACCTCTTTGCGACACCGGGAAACCGTTCCAAGAACCAGCTGATCCAGCTTTTGATCGGCCACTGTGACACCGTCTGGCCGCTTGGGACTCTAGACACGATGCCGGTTCGCTGTCGGGATGGAAAACTCTATGGTCCGGGTGCCTACGATATGAAGGCCGGGCTGGTACAGGGCATCTTCGCTCTCGAGGCGCTTAAGGTACTGGACCTGCAGCCGGGAGTGGCGCCTGTGTTTTTTATCAATTCGGATGAAGAAATCGGCAGCGGGGAATCGACCCCCCAAATCCGGCGTCTCGCCCGTTCGGCTAACCGCGCCTTCGTTTTGGAACCGTCTTTAGGTCCAAAGGGTAAGTTGAAAACCCAACGCAAAGGCGTCGGACGTTTCATCGTCCGAGTCGTCGGCAAGGCTGCGCACGCCGGATTAGCCCCGGAACAGGGGGCAAGTGCCATTCTGGAACTCTCGTTCGTAATTCAGCAACTCTTCGCCCTGAACGATGTAGAGCGCGGGATCATGGTCAATGTCGGAACGATCGACGGCGGTATTCGTCCCAACGTCGTGGCGCCGGAAAGCCATGCCGTGGTCGATGTTCGAGTGTTGCGCCAAGAGGACGAACAGGCGGTTGCAGCGACTATCCGGGGGTTGCAGCCCACGACCCCGGGAACTCAGATCATCGTCGAAGGACGAATCGGGCGACACCCGATGGAGAAGACGCCGGGCAATCGAAGGCTCTGGGAACTCGCACAAGAGGCGGCGTCCGATCTCGACATCGACTTGGAAGAAGGCACGGCGGGCGGTGGTTCCGACGGCAACACCACCAGCCTCTACACTCCGACCTTGGATGGACTTGGCGCCGTCGGCGATGAAGCCCACGCGCCTGGCGAATTCGTCTATCTCGATAGAATGGCCGAGCGCGCGGCGCTCGTCGCTCGCCTCGTGCTGGATCCGCCTATCGCCAGAGAACGGGGGTGAGAAAGCTCGTATCGAAGCGGAGCAGGAAGCGGAAGCGGCTGTGCTTGCGAAGCATGTGCAAGCGCTGGTGTCCCTTAATCTTCGGCTGGACGATCAGTTCATCACCAACGTAATGACGTCTCGGGCAGGGTGAACAACGTCCTTTTGGCGAGAATCGGGGGGGAATCAACCGATCGCGTGAGGGCATTTTCACCACCTCGCCCACCCGCGAGAAAACGCAGTTTGCTTAAGTCCTAAGCAGCACAAAATCACTTTATCCCTAGCTTCTCCCGCAGGAGTTCCGCTGCCTGCGGAAGTGAATCACGCTCCGTCAGGCATAGCGTTTTGAAGCCGGTGAGCTTTTCCACCAGTTCTATGCCGGCGGTCGTATTGGCGGCGATCCCGCCCACGAGATCGGGCATCAGTCCGAAGCTTTGGCTGACACCCATTACGGCATAGGGATCCGAAGCGCACAGAACGGTAAGACGGATCTGCTCACGGATTTCTTCCAATACGACTGAGCCGTTGTAGGGTTCATACGGAGAGGCCCCGGCTTCCGCAACGACCACGTCGGGTTTTTCCGCGGCAATCGTCGCCAGCAAGATTCGCAAAGAGTGACGAAACACTTCCCGCGGCATGATCGAAGATGGCAAACCCGCATCGACGAAGTCGAAGACCTTGTCCGCCCCGGCATCGCTCATGGCCAGAATGTCCCGATAACGGCCAGCTCCTGTCAACTTCGTCCCGATCACCTTGAGTCCGAACTGCTTCAGCAGGTGAATGATGATCCGCGCCGTTATGGTCTTGCCCGCGGACATGGAGGTGCCGACAATCAGGATCGTCGGACAGTCATAGGGCAGATCCCTCGCAGGTAGACCAAAATCCTGCATACGGACCTTCCGCCCTTCCCTGAGAACGTGCCCCCGGTAGACGAGCGAGGTTATTTGAGACAGCAGGAAGGATTTGGAGGTCACGCGCCCAAAAAGCCCGGCCGGCGTCATGTTCTCGAAGCGTCCGTCGGGGCCGATCGACTGCCAGTCACCGACCGCTTCGAGGGTTGCGCGCCGCACGCCAAAAGCGCCTAACACGAGATCGCCTTCGAGCAGGTTGGCCATGCGTCCATCCGTTAGCTCGACATGTGACAGATGAGAAAGCGGTGGAACCACCTCGCCGACGACATAGTCGCCGTTTTCCCAGTTTTCCTTGGACACGGGATGCACTACGAAATCCCGTGTCTGAAGGTCTGCAATACGCGTGAGGGAACTGAAAAACATGCTGTTTAGCGAGCTCTGAATGAACGAAGCTTTCGGAGCGTCCCAAGCACCCGGAGGCTGACGAGACGGCCCGCCTTATGAAAGTTCCATGGGATGGAAGCCGAGAGGAACGATATGGCTTTTAACGCCGGTTACTCCCTCGACGGATCTCACAAGGCGCACAGCCTCTGCAATATAATGCGCATCGACCATCAGACCAGTCAGAAGCACTCGGCCCGCTTTGACCTCTGTTTTGATCAGTGCCCCTGCATCGCTGCCGATGTGCCGCTCAAGGGCGGCGCGGATCCGAGCGAAGATCAGCCGGTTCATCAACTCCGCTTTGGATTTCTCTGTCTCGGCAAAGGCCGGCGATTGAACCAAGCGAACGATGCAATCGACGCATTCCTG
>JBAVVQ010000480.1:0-4997 GCA_049697375.1 Rhodomicrobium sp. | reverse complement strand
GCTGTGACCTTCCGGCCGCCGAGGCTGGCGAAATCGAGGGAATCCTGGCTACACTCTGTCGGCATCGGCGTGGTCTCCTGCGTCAGGAAAATCCTTTTTGGCAGAAGAACTTTCGCTGATTCAGCCCACCAATGCCCCTACCTTTGTGAGATATGCGGGTTAGGGGTTAAGAGGGCGCAGAGGGTTGGCGGCGGCGCCATTATTGGGGAAGCATGTTCAGCTCACCGAAAGCCACCATGCCGAGCAAGACAAATGTGCTGAAGAAACTTAGGAAAAAGCACCAAGTGCCGCGCCGGAAAGAGCGCACGATGAGATAGAGCGTGTCTTCAATCTCTTCCTCGGACAGCGTCGAGAGCAAGTGAAATTTCATCTTTGGATGTTTGAACTTCGCGCTCCAGCCGACGGAAAGCGTCAAGCACCGAAGATATAGGATGCATGCCGCGAGAATGAAGGATGCCGTCACCGCGAGGAGGGATGCATAAATCGTCCGGTGGTCGGTCGAAGGAAAGATCATGTCGTTATAGAAGTAGACGCAGACGGCAAAAAGGATCGCCGTGAATTGGAGGAGGGAGCCGGCATTGTTCTGCAGGCGTCCGATCTCGGACAAATGCAAACCGATCTTATCGGCGGATGAAATCTCGTTGTTGAAGGCGACCATTTCTCTTCCCGCGGCGCGTCCATCTTCACCAGGCGCCGCTTTCGCTTGTCACATACCGGGGAAAGACCGGGCAGGCAAGGCTCACCCGGTGAATGTCAGCGCTCAGAGGCGAGCGCATCCGTAAACGTCCTGCCATTGACGTCGGTGAGACGCAGGACAGCGCCGCCGGGAATGTCTTTCGAAACGGCGCCGCCGGGGAGGGTTATCGTGGCCACGGAACCGACAGCCGCCACCAATCCATAAGGCCCGGTCTTGAACTTGTTATAGGCGAAATCGTTGGCGATGGCTGACGCGGGCAGGGCTGAAAGCGCCGCCGTGTCCCAGCTTGCAAGCGTCTTTCCATCCGCGCCGAGCAGGTCGGCTTTCATGATGTGGGCCGGCACGGCTGGCGTCCCGCTGTCGATGTAGATGTGGAAGCGGACGCCGTCGTTTCGCAAAAGGGTTGCTTGCGAAAGCCTGAAATGGTGCGCCGTGGGGCTGACGGGGCCGCCATGATATGCCGTGACCACCGAACCCCGGTAGTAGCTATAGAGGCCGATATCGAAGGCGAGAACGAAACAAAGCACGGCGAGGCCAAGCTTTCGAAAGGCTTCATCCGTGATGGGGAGCTTGAGGCTGCCGCCAGCCCAGCGAAACCACGGCCGTTCCGCCAGCGCCGGGCTCCGGCGAAGCAAGACATTGTCGAAGGAATACGCCGCGCCACCGGCCAGCATCAGCGTTGCGCCCATTGCAAGGCTACAGGACGCCATCGTCCATTCGTCGATGCATGTGCCGCCCTGCCATCCGAACAGCAGCATCAGGGCGACCGAAAGCCCGACCGACGCGAAGGCTGCGAGCCGCGTCATGAGTCCAACCATCAGCGCCAGGCCCGCAAACAACTCGATTGCGCTAAAGAGAATGATTCCGGCGTACAAGAGCCAGAAATGCTGCAACAGGTAGGCGATCAGGCGATCCAGGCCAAAAAGAGCGCCCGGCATCGCAGTCTGGAACTTGTTCGCCATCCAGTTCGATTGATCCGGATCGAGCTTCCACGGCGCGTAGAAGAAACGGCGCGACCCTCCGCCCCAATATATGAAACCCTGGATGACGCGGATGGCCAGCATCGCAATCGCCGCGGCGCGCCAGTCGCTGCTGGCCGCGAACGCTGTCATACGATCCTCCTGCGTCATGGATGCTCCATATCCGTCAGTCTTGCGTTCCGCCCGGCAGCTCGTTGTCCGGCCAGCGCTTGTTGGACCACATCCATTGCTCCGGGCGCTCCCGAATCCAGGTCTCGAATTCTCTTTGTATGGCGGCTGTCATCGCGCGGATGTCCTCGTCCGGCTTGTCCGTGCGCGGCGCCTTGAGCTCCTTGAAGGTGATTTTGAAGCGCGATTCCTTGCCAATGCGGATGCAGCGGCCAACGCAAAGACGCGTACCGGCGCGGCGGGCAAGCCAGGCGGGGGCCATTGTCGCCCACATCATTTGGCCGAAGAACGGAACCTGGACGCCCTTCCAATCCACGAGGTCGGCCAGCATCCCAAGCGCTCCGCCCGCCCGCAGATGAGCGGCGATGCGCATGACCGTCGCCAAGCCTTCATCGCTCTTTGTCGCGAAGAGGCCTCCCGGATAAAGAGCCGCGCGCTTATTGCGGAGCCAGCGATCCACATAGGGGTTTTCCACGATCCTGTAGACGCCAGCAGGCCGCGCATTGATCGCGTGCAGGGGCAGAATGCCGACCTCCCAATTGCCCATGTGCGGCGCCGCGATCACGAGAGGGCCCGTCTTGTCGCGATAGCGAGAGATCAAGGCCGGGTTTTCGAACTCGAAGCGCGAAGGGTCCTTGAGGAGGCGATCGAGCTGGAAGGTCTCGGCCATGACGCGTCCGAGATTATCCCACATGCCGAGCGCAATGGCCTCGCGTTCAGCCTGCGTTTTCTCCGGCATCGCTTTCTCAAGATTTTTGAGCGCCCGCCTGTGACGACGGGTTTTCGGCGCAATAAAGCGCCAAGCGCGGGCCGAGAAGGCTGTCGCCATTTTAAGCGGCATCGCCCGGACGAGCAGGCTGATCGCCAGGACAAGGCCATATTCGAGCCGCTGGCGGATATCGAGGAGCATAAATCCAGGCGGGGTTAGCGTGCGAGCCTGCCTGTCTTGCAAAGCCTCAGCCGGAACGTCAAGACATTAGAGCGGCCCGCGTCAATTTCGATGCGGATAAGCTGCTCTAACACTTTAGAATCGATCAACTTTCCGTCTTTAATCGAGTCCGATTAAAGACGGGTTGATCTACACGAAACCCACAGGCGCCATCCCCCGCCGCATGAATGCCCGGCGCAGCAGTCCGATGGAGCCGAGCGCGTACAGACCTAAGCCGCGGGCGGCTTGCAGCGGGAGAAGATCGGACAACAGACTCCGATTGAGGATGTCCGCTCCGACTGTGCGGCTCATGACGTCGCCCCGGCGAGCGGCAGAATAGCTGCGCAGCAAAGCGTCGGAGCCGAGGTCTTCTTTTTTCTCCTTCGCCGCCGCGAGAAGTTCCAGGAGGGTCTCGACGTCCCGAAAGCCAAGGTTGAGCCCTTGGGCGCCGATTGGGGGCGTGACATGCGCCGCCTCTCCGACAAGAGCTACGCGCGTGCGCCCATACTCGCGCACCGCAAGCGAGGACAGCGGGAAGCGCGCCCTCTCGGTGACGCTAGAGACGCGGCCCAAAGCCAGATGCGACGCCTTTTCGATCTCCAAAGCAAAATCTTCATCGTCCAGGGCAAGCAGGCGCTCGGCGTCGTTCCTGCGCTCGACCCAGACAAAACTCGACGCGTTTCCAGGCAGCGGCACAAGCGTGAACGGCCCCGCGCTCCGGTGAAACTCGATGCAGCTCCCGCGGTGAGGACGCTCATGAGTAAAGCTCGCCGCCATCGCGATCTGATCGTAGGTCCACGCCAGCTTGCGAATACCCGCGGCTTCGCGCATCGCGGACATGCGTCCGTCGGCGGCGATGGCGAGCGGCGCCCGAACTTCGGTTCCATCCGCAAAGCGCAAGGACGCTCCAGTCGCCGTTTCGCGAAAACTGGCGAGGGGACCGGGCTTCATGATCGGCAGGTTCTGCTTTTCTATCTCGGCTTTGAAGGCGGCGGCGAGATCGGCGTTTGTGATGTTGTAGCCGAAGGCGGTCTCGCCGATTTCCTCCGCGTGAAAGACGCAGTCCGGCGCACGGAGGCGGCGTCCGGTATCGTCAATAAATTGCAGTGCCTTGAGCGGCGCGGCGTGCGCCTCGCAGGCTTCCCAAACCCCGATCCGCTGCAGGAATGCGATGGTCTTGTTGAAAAGCGCGGCGCTTCTTCCTTTGGCGGCGTAGGTGGACGCGCTGCTGGACGTATCCACGACAGTGGGCGCAAACCCAGCTTTCAAGCATCCGAGGGCCGCGGCGAGCCCGGCAGGGCCAGCGCCAACCACAATGACATCCGATTGATTCAATTCACTCATGCCAGCCCGCTCTTCCGCACGTTAACTCATTATAGACAATGGCAGACTTTACTCAGGACTGAAAGCCGCCCGCATAACGGCGGTTCGCACGGCGAACCATGCGGAGCAGCTAAAAGCTTGTTCTCCGTTTCGGCAGGCTGCCCAAATTCCAGGGCGCTTAGTTGGGGATAAGTCAAGGTTGCATCTCCATTACAACAAAGCGCACTCTTCAAAAATGGATTTAGAAACAGCGGGTTATGTATCATTCATCACACGCTGAAGATGCGGCTTGTGGAAAAACCACTCGTCAAGCTAATTCCGTTTTGATGCCTTATTTTCGTCCAACCGCTGCGGCATACATATCACATCACGAGGCGGCGGTAAGTAGCCTTGCCCCAGGAAACAGCGCTGGTCGTGAGTAAAGTCAAGTTTGTTTTGCGTTGTAGTCGAGTTGGTTGTCAGAGTTATTGTTGCGTTCGTTGAGTATTTAGTGGCGTCTGTCGTATATGATTTGGCGCCCTACCAGTCCTGCGTAGCGCTAAGCTGCCTTGGAGACCGGAACGATCGCGTAACGCTTGGTTTACATGTTTTGGTTTACAGTCTTGGACACTAAGGGACGCTGATCCCGGTAAAGTTGCCCCTGAGAGACGAGGCCACCTGCATGGCCCCCACCCCCCCGCTAGCCATCGGCCTCGTCTCTCTCTTTTTACCTTCCTCCCGCACTAAAACACCCCCGCTCCGAACATTGCCCACTGGCGATATCCTCCGCATGGATGGCGGCTCCGGCGTTACCCGGCGCGAACGAAAACCGCCGCAGGCGCTTCGCGGAACAGCGTCGCGGCGTTGAGCTCGGCGCCGAACTCGACCCGCCGTCCGGTCAGGAGTTCGCGCCACTGCCCGC
>JBAVVQ010000479.1:0-2418 GCA_049697375.1 Rhodomicrobium sp. | reverse complement strand
CCTCTGGATGGCGTCGAGATTCGAGGGATCGATGGGCTCTCCCGCGGCGCCCATCTGCATATCGGTGTCACGCGGAAAAGGCACGCCCGCTGCCTGGAGCGAGATTTGCACAAGACCCGAGCAGTCGATCCCGAGCGTAGTCTTTCCGCCCCAAAGGTAGGGGACGCCCACCATGCGTTCCGCGACGCGAACGAAGTCCCGCGCACGCTCCCGGATGCCGACGAGATGATCGGCGAAAATGAAGCCGCCCCGCGAAAGCTCGAAAAACCGGCCATCGGGCTTCCTGATTGGGGCGACGGTGGAAGAAAAACTAAGCTTCGTGATGGGCGGCCGCTTGATGTCGGGCGCGGAATAGAGATAGGTCAGGCGGGCGCTGACGCGATGCGTATTCTCCTCGACAATCGCCGACAGGCAATCGAGCGTCGTGTAGCCGACATACGCGTCTTCGCGAAGCTGCACCCACGCCCATCCATCGCGGATATCGTAAACGGTCACGAGTTCTCCGGAAAGCGCCTCTGTTCCAAGCGGGGCGTCGAACTTCGGCGCGACGCGGATCGGGGCGGAAGAAGCCGCAACCTGCCGCATCTCGCCCTCGGAATATCTCGGCGCCCGGACCCGGTCCCTCAGAGACGCGGCGGCGAGGTCTTCGCGATAGGCAAAAATGCGCGGATCGAGGTCTGTCATGCGGCCAACCTTCCGAACTCATTGCGAATAATCTCGTACAAGGCCCGCGCCCCCTGCGGCTCGCCGCCCAGGGGCTTTGCAGGCGCTGCGCGGTTCACCCAGCCGAAGATGTCGAGATGGGCGTAGCGGCTGGCGTTCTTGACGAACCTCTTCAGGAACAGCGCCGCCGTGATCGAGCCTGCAAACGGGCCGTTGGATATGTGATTGACGTCCGCGACCTTGCTTTTGAGATCCTTGTCGTAAGGCTTCCAGAGGGGCAGCCGCCAAACAGGATCGCCCACCTGCAAGCCTGCAGCGTAAAGGCTTGCGGCCAGCGCGTCGTCATCCGTGTAGAAAGGGGGAATATCTGGCCCGAGCGCGACCCGGGCCGCTCCCGTCAGCGTGGCGATGTCGATGAGAAGGTCCGGCGATTCCTCGTCGGCGAAAGCGAGCGCATCGGCAAGCACAAGGCGCCCCTCCGCATCCGTGTTGCCGATCTCAACGGTGATCCCCGCCCGGCTCTTGATGATGTCGCCCGGCCTGAACGCGCTTCCCGAGATCGCGTTTTCCGCCGCCGCCACGACGATGCGCAAGCGCACGGGCAGTTTCGCCGCCATGATCATGGCCCCGAGCGCCATCACGGTGGCGGCGCCGGCCATGTCCTTCTTCATCAGCACCATGGACTGCGACGGCTTGATGTCGAGCCCGCCGGAATCGAAACAAATGCCCTTTCCGACAAGGGTCACCTTGGGGTGCTTTTTATCGCCCCAAACGAGGCTCGCAAGGCAAGGCTCTCGTGAGCTTGCCCGTCCCACAGCGTGCACAAGGGGGAAGTTGTTATCGAGAAGAGCATCGCCCTTGATGATGCTGACCTCGGCTGAATGCGCGCGGCCGAGGCTCGAAAGCGCGGCAGCCAGATCAGATGGCCCGAGATCGTTCGCTGGCAGGTTGATGAGTTCCCGCGCGAACCAGATCGCTTGCGCCTTGGCCGCGACTGCTCCCCGGTCGACGCCCTTCGGCAGAACGAGCTTTCGAACTTTCCTCGGCTCGGCCGTCCTATAGCGGCGGAAGGAATAGGCGCCCATCAGCCATGCCAGGACAGCGTCGCCGGCAGGACCGGGAAAATCCTTCAGTGCGTATGTCCCTTCGGGCAGAGCCGCCGCAAGCGCGCCCACCTGGAGAGCGGCGGCGGGAGACGGCTCATCATCGCTCAGCGCCAGAAGCACCCCTGCGAGACCGTTTTCGCCGGGAAGAAGCGCGTGGTTGCCGGGTTTTGCTTTCCAGCCTGTCGCTCCGAGCCACGCGGCCTGCGCGGCTGTAACAAAGGCTGACAAGTCTTTCTGGAGGTCGACGCTCCGAGCGGCCCGGATTTCAACCGCATTCTTGCCGCTTTCGGCAAGATGCTCAGAAATATCCTCCGCAAAGTCCTTGTAGGAAACGGTCATCAATACTGCCTGCTGGGGAAGCCAACGCACTCTTATCGCGAGTGCCGCGTCTTACGCGCGATCTAAGATCGAAAAATGGCGAAGGAAGAGAATTTTGTCGGCAATCGGGCGCTAGTGTCCCGTCTCCGAATTGCCGACCAACTTGCAGCGCCCTCGTACGGCAATTCGGAGACATAAGGGACACTAGTGGATTGCACCATTTAAATAGCCTGGTTGCGGTTATTTGCGAACACTGATTCCCTCGCCTTCGCGAACGGGCGAGGGAAGATTTGATGGTTCACAAGCGCTATATCATTGATCTAACGCACGA
>JBAVVQ010000478.1:0-12540 GCA_049697375.1 Rhodomicrobium sp. | reverse complement strand
GCTGCTCGCCGCCGGACGTGTAGCCTGCTAGCAATTTGCGCCGCTCCTTGAGGCGCGGAAAATAGGAGTAGACGAGTTCGAGATCGCGTGCGACCGCGCGTCCATCGCGGCGCGTATAGGCGCCGGTAAGCAGGTTTTCCTCGACGGCCAGATGCCCGAAGCAATGGCGCCCCTCCATCACCTGGATGCAGCCGCGCCGCACAAGCTCGTTCGGCGCCAGCGCGTGAACCGCGGCGCCATCGAAGGTGATCGAACCTTTCGTCACAGCGCCGCGCTCGGCGCCGAGCAAGTTGGAGATCGCCTTCAGTGTTGTGGTTTTGCCCGCACCATTGGCGCCGAGGAGCGCGACGAAACCGCCGCGCGACACACCAAGCGACACGCCCTTTAGGACGAGGATCACGTGGTCGTAAATAACCTCTATATTGTTGACCGATAGTATGGGGGGTGCAGCTTCAGGCGTTTCCCGGTCTTTTGCGGGTTCGCTCATCAGGGCCTCCTTAGCTTAGAAAAGCCCTCTTACCCTGCCACTCTCTCGCGGAGGGCGGGGCCAAGCGGACGCGGTAGCGGGCTCGGCGTGCGCCCTCTCCCCCCAGCAGCAGGAGAGGGTTGGGCGTGGGGCTTTTTCTCATTTGCAATCGCGAGGCGTGATGTTGTTCTCCTTGGCGTATTGCTCGCTGTCGGACTTGATGAGCGGATCGATCACTTCGCGGTCGCTATCGAAATAGTTGCTCACGAGTTTCCACTTTCCGACCTTTGCATCCCATTGCTGGACCGCGCCGCGCGCGCGGCCTTCATGGTTCGCACAAGTGACCCTCACCGGCTCGACAAGGCGCTCGAAGCCGAGCTGCTTCAGGCGGTCCGCCGTGATGTCAAGAGCTTCAAACCCATTGCGAACCATCTCGCCCGTGACTTCTTTCGTCTTATGTATCTTTTGCGCTGTCGCGATCGCCTCGGCAGTGTACATCGCCGTCACGAGGCCGCGGTTGTAAAGCACCTCGCCGATGCGGTCCTTGAAGCCTGGATCGACCGCTTTGCCGGCGTCGTAAACATATTTCAGCACGTCCTTATGCACTGGGAAGCCGGTGCCCGCGGCGTGGAAGGCGGTGCCAAGAAAGCCGGTGGCTTCGGTGCCCGCAGGTTTCACATCATTGTCCGAGCTCGACCACCAGTTGCCAATGAAATGATCCATCGGGAAGCGGATGCCCGCAGCGTCCTTGATGGCAACCTGGTTCATGACGCCCCAGCCCCAAAGCAGCACCCAATCCGGGCGGTCGCGGCGCACCTGCAGCCAGGTCGCTTTTTGCTCGTTGCCGGGCGGGTCGACCGGATAGGCCACGAATTCGAAGCCATGCTTCTTCGAGAGCGCGGTCAGCGTGGGGATGGGCTCTTTTCCGTAAGCGCTGTTGTGATAGACAAGGGCGATCTTCTTGCCCTTGAGCTTGTCCATGCCGCCTTCCTTATCGCCGATATATTTGACGATCACGGAAGCCGCCGACCAATAATTGACCGGAAAGTTGAACACCCAAGGAAACACCCGGCCGTTTGCCACCGAGGTGCGGCCATAGGCCGAGGACAGGATCGGGATTTTATCGGCCGGAGCCTTCGGGATCAGAGCGTAAGTGATACCCGTCGAGAACGGACTAACGACAAGCGCTCCTTGTTTTGTCTTTTCGTAGCACTCGACGCCGAGCTTGTTGTCGTAACTGGTCTCGCAGGGGACAATTTTAATCCTGACGCCGCCGATGCCGCCGTCGCGCTCATTTAAGAGCGTAAAATAATCCTCGTAACCGTTAGCGAGGGGAATGCCGTCCGGGGCGTAGGCGCCCGTCCGGTATTCGAGCGCCGGGATGATAAGCTCGGCAGCGTATGCTGCCGATGCTGCTGCAAGCCCGCTTAAGAGTGCGCCCGCGGCCAGCTTATTGATGAGTGCCATGCGGTCCTACCTGTTCTCAGTATGGAAATGGCCATAGCCGGAGCTTCTCGCGCGCGGTCTGCCAGATCTTGGCAAGACCATGCGGTTCGGCGATGAGAAAGAAGACGATCAAGATCCCCATGGTGAGGGTCTCGGCATGTTTCGCCGCCGCCGGGATAATGCCGAACCAATCCACGAACACGACGCTGAGAAAGAGGGGAAGGAGAACCAGAAAGCCCGCGCCAAGAAACGAACCGAGAACCGTGCCAAGCCCGCCGATAATGATCATGAACAGGACGAGGAAGGATTGGTTAATGCCGAAACTTGAGTTGGGCTCCACGCTCGATAGCCATAACGCGAACATCATCGCGCCCGCGATGCCAATATAGAAGGACGAGACCGCGAAAGCGGACAGCTTCGCGAAAAGCGGGCGGATGCCGATCAGCTCGGCGGCGATGTCCATGTCGCGGATCGCCATCCAGGCCCGACCCGTATTCGTCCGGCTGAAGTTTTTCGCGATCAGGGCGAACAGGGTGACGAAGGTCAGGGCGAAGAGATATTGTGCGGTGCCCGACACCGCGCCGCCGGTCACCGTATAACCGAAGACTGTGCGCGCAGGCATCTGGATTTGCCCGGACGCCCCATAATTCGTGAACCACGGCACCCGCGTCACCAGCCAAATGATGAAAAACTGCGCGGCCAGTGTCGCAACCGCTAGATAGAACCCTTTGACCCGAAGAGAGGGAATACCGAACGCGAGGCCCACAATGGCGGTGCAGAGGCCAGCGCCGAGGAAAACGAGAACGAGGTTCAAATCCGGAAAAGCGGTGGTGAGCTTGTAAGCCGAATAGGCGCCGGTAGCGAGGAAGCCGCCGGTGCCGAGCGAGAGCTGGCCGCAATAGCCGGTAAGAATATTAAGCCCCATCGCCGCCATGGCATAGGCAAAGAAGGGGATCGCAACCGCGCTTAGCCAAAAATCTGTGAGAAAGAACGGCACAACGAAATAAGCAATAGCGAGAATTGCAAGGATGAGCGCGCGGTCCTCCCGCAGCGGAAAGATTGCCATATCGCTAGCGTAACTCGTTTTGAGCTGCCCTGCTTCCCGGTAGAGCATGGCGTCCCGGCCGCTCCTCTAAATCCGTTCGATGATCTTTTCGCCGAAGAGTCCTTGCGGGCGCACAAGCAGAAAGATGAGAGCCAGCACATAGGCGAACCAGTTCTCGATGGCGCCGCCGATAATCGGCCCTGCGTAGATCTCCGCCAGCTTCTCGCCGACGCCGATGATGAGGCCGCCGATGATCGCTCCCGGCACGCTTGTAAATCCGCCAAGGATCAGTACGGGCAAAGCCTTGAGAGCAATCAGCGACAGTGAAAACTGCACACCGGATTTCGCGCCCCACATGATGCCCGCAACGAGCGCGACGATCCCGGCAGCCGACCATACGATCACCCAAATCGTGGAAAGCGAGATTCCCACCGAAAGCGCCGCCTGATGGTCGTCGGCAACAGCCCGCAGCGCACGTCCTATGCGGGTCTTCTGGAAGAAGACGGCGAGCACTGCGACTAGCACCGCCGCCGTCGCCGCCGCAGCGATTTCGATTCGCTCGACATAGATGTTAAAATTGTCGAGCAGCCAGCTGCTCGCGCCTTCCGGCAAGCCAATGTCGAGGACCTTCACGTCTGGTCCCCAGACGATATCCCCGAGTCCTTCAAGGATGTAAGCGAGGCCAAGCGTCGCCATGAACAGGACGATTGGCTCCTGATTAACGAGGTGGCGCAAGATCGCCCGTTCCACCAGGAAGGCGAGCGCGATCATGACCGCGACGGTGAGGGGGATCGCGGCCCATACCGGCACATGATACTCGTTCATAAGGCCCGTGAGCGTGAGCGCCGCGAACAGCGCCATCACACCCTGCGCGAAATTGAACACCCCGCTGGCCTTGTAGATTAGCACGAAGCCAAGGGCGACCAGCGAATACATCACGCCGGTCAAGAGGCCGCTGATAACTGTCTCCGCAAAAAACGTCATGCCACGGCCTCCCCATGGGGCACGCCGAGATAGGCGCGAATGACATCACGATTGGCTTGCACCTCGGCGGGCGTGCCATCGGCGATCTTGCGGCCATAATCCAGCACCACGACGCGATCCGAGAGATCCATCACCACGCCCATATCGTGCTCGATGAGCGCGATGGTCGTCCCGAACTGCTCGTTCACGTCGAGGATGAAGCGGGACATATCTTCCTTCTCCTCCACATTCATGCCGGCCATCGGCTCGTCGAGCAAGAGAAGCTCCGGCTCCATCGCCAGCGCGCGGCCAAGCTCCACGCGCTTCCGCAAGCCGTATGGGAGCTTGCCCACCGGCGTCTTGCGGATGTGCTCGATGCGCAGGAAGTCGATGATCTCCTCGACAATCTGGCGGTGGCGGATTTCCTCCCGCTGGGCCGGTCCCCAATAAAGCGCGTGCCATAACAGTCCGCGCTGCATCTTAAGGATGCGCCCTGCCATCAGATTGTCGAGCGTGGTCATGCCCTTGAAGAGAGCAACATTTTGAAAAGTGCGCGCGATGCCTTGGGCCGCAGCCTGGTGCGGACGCATACGGCGGCGCTTCTCGCCCCTGAAAGTGATCAGCCCCGATTGCGGGTGGTAGAAGCCGTTGATCACGTTCAGCATCGAGGTTTTGCCCGCGCCGTTCGGGCCGATTATGGCGCGGATCTCGCCTTTACGGATATCGAAGCTGATGGAACCGAGGGCGCGGACACCGCCGAAGCTTAGAGAGATATTTTCTACCGACAGCAGGACCTCGTGGAACTGCCGCCGGGCGGCGGCCAGCGTCTTTGGCGCCGCACTTTCCGGCACTGCGGGAATAGCGGGGACTTTCATTCGGCAGCCTCCAAATCCGGCACGGAGGAAGAAGCAGCCGCGAGCGGCTCGCCGCGCACAGAATAAGCCGGCATATCGACGATGCGAATGGTGGCCTTGACGATGCCTTTGCGCCCATCCTCGAAAGTAACGGCGGTCGCGATATGCTGCTCGGGCGAACCATCGTAAAGCGCGGTCACGAGCGGCGCATAACGCTCGGCGATGAACCCTCGCCGGACCTTCTGCGTGCGCGTCAGCTCCTCGTCGTCCGCGTCCAGCTCCTTACGGAGTATAAGCCACCTGCGGATCTGAGCGCCGGCCAGCATGGGCTCACGCGCAAGGCTGCGATTGACCTCGCCCACATGCGCTCGGATCATATCGTAGACGCGCGTATTCGCGGCAAGCTCCCGATAGCTCGCATAGGTGACGTTGTTGCGTTCGGCCCAGTTTCCAACGGACAAGAGGTCGATATTGATGAAGGCGGCCGCGTAGTCGCGCCCATCGCCGAAGACGACGGCTTCCTTGATATTGGGATAGAACTTGAGCTTATTCTCGATATATTTGGGTGGAAGCAGAAAGCCATCTTTGAGTCGGCCCACATCCTTGGCGCGGTCGATGATTTTCAGTGTGCCGTCCGGTTCGAGAATGCCGGCGTCGCCGGTTCTGACCCAGCCATCGGCGGTCTTCGTTCTTTCCGTGGCTTCATCGTTTTTGAAATAGCGGACAAAGACGCCAGGGCCGCGATATTCGATCTCGCCTGAGGGAGCAACGCGGACCTCAACGCTGGGAGCGGGCTTGCCGGCATTATCGGCGCTGACCTCGCCATCCGCTTGCAGCGTGATGTAAACGCTGGCCTCGGTCTGCCCGTAGAACTGTTTCAGGTTTAAGCCGAGCGAACGGTAGAAGCGGAAGATTTCGGGCCCGATCGCTTCGCCGGCCGTATAGGCCACGCGCGCGCGGGTTAGCCCCAAGCGATTTTTGAGCGGGCCGTAGACCAGCACGTGGCCAATGCTATAAAGCAGGCGGGTAAAGAGTGAAACGCGCTCGCCATTCAAAATACGTTCGCCGGCACGGTGTGCGACACGCATGAAGCCCTTAAACATGGTGTGCTTGGTCCAGCCGGCATCCTCCATGCGCACCATGATGGCGGTCAGCAGGTTCTCATAGACGCGGGGCGGGGCGAAGAAACAGGTCGGACCGATCTCCCGGCGATCTTCCAGCACGGTCTGCGGGCTTTCAGGGCAGGAGACGCAAAACCCTGCCGCCAGCGCCTGCCCATAGCTGAAAATATGATCACCAACCCAAGCCATGGGCAGATAGGCTATGATCTCGTCGCGCTCGGTGATCTTGTCGAAGGCATTCGCGTTGCGCGCGGTAATGAGCACGTTACTATGGCTCAGTATTACGCCTTTGGGCTGTCCGGTCGTACCGGACGTATAAAGGATTACGGCCGGATCGCTGCCCGACCCCAAAGACACGTCAGCGAGCCAGGCTTCCGCGAGTTTGGGATCGCGTTTGAGTGCGTCGCGGCCTTCGCCGGCAATGCTTTCGAAGCTCCGGAGGTGGCCTGGATCATAATCGCACAGGCCCCTCGGCTCATCGTAGATAATGTGCCGTAAAAGCGGCGCCTCGTCCGCAATGGAGAGTAGCTTGTCTACCTGCTCCTGGTTTTGCGCAACAGCCAGCCTCGCCCCGGAATGGGCGAGCACATAGGCAAGCTCTTGCGCGACCGCATCCTGATACATCGGCACCGGGATCGCGCCGAGACTCTGTGCCGCCATCATGGTCCAGTAGAGCCTCGGCCTGTTATCGCCCACGATCGCGACGGTATCGCCGCGCCGGATGCCGAGCGCGCTGAGGCCAATGGCAAAGTTGCGCACCTCGTCCAGCGCCTCTTCCCAGGTCCATGTTTTCCAAATGCCGAGATCTTTCAGCCGGATAGCAGGCCGCTTCGCAAACACGCGCGTATTGTACAGCAGCCCTTTCGGAAGGGTGTCAGGTAACGCGCTGCCGCCAGCAGGTGCCACGGCCTTCTCCTTTTGTTCCTCCCGCAGCCCCGCCTTATTCGAGCGTGGTTTTTTAACCTATGACCTGCGAAGGCTTGATTTGCATAGATTAACCGCGCAGGAAATACCGGGCAACACCGAGTTTGGCGGATATGCAGCAATTGTAGGCCAAAACCATAACTCTGTGCCGCCCGATCGGGAATTTGCTTCTGGAGCGCTTCGTCCCTTACCATGGCCCATGTCTGAGTCGGGCCGTGTGTCACAGGTGAAAGCCGGTCCACAAGGCTTTGCGCAACTGTATCAGAGATGAAGGAGGGCCATTGTAGCCAGGCCCGCTGGAACTTTATCTTTCAGATACCGGTTGCGGTCACTCCGCGGCAGCGACCGGCATAGGAGGTAATTTAGCTTCGTCGTACTCGGCCGAGATGTCTTTATTGGTATAGTCTTTTAGCAGCGCCGCGGACAGGATGGTGATCAAGCTACAAATCAGAGCGCGATGGCGCGATGGCACCATTTGTATTGGGCGAACAGGGCCGTGGCGACGAGCGGCGCGCGCCCGCCCGCGATGAGAGAAGCAAGGTGATAGTCAAGCTACGCGCCGCTATAGCGCAAGTGCCCTGTCCGATGCGGTCGGAGAGATAGCCCGAGAAGGGAATGCTGAAGAAGGAGATGACCGAAGCCGTGAGTACCGCGATGAGGATCAGATCGCGGAGACGTGCAGCACGGTCGTGCCATAAGTGAAGACGAACGCCGTGAAGATGTAGAAGGGGGTCTGCGAGCCCATGCGCAGGGGCGCGCTCAGAACGATCTGCCGGGGCTGCCGCCTGATGACCTCGCGAGCCGGGGCATGCTCCAGCCTGTTCCGTGCGGCCAGGCGCCGGAAGGTGGGCGTCTCCAGGATGGCGCAATTTGCAGCAGCTCGTGTTGCATAAGCGACCGGACACAATCGCCAAATTGGCCAAATTGAGCGGCCGGGGTGCAACCAAACATCTCCCGCTCCTTTCACCATCTCGCACCTATGGGCTCGTTCTCTTGGTGCGGGAAGGACGCGAGGTGCGGCTGATTTCGGTTGCCCACACGTTGAAAGTGGCCCAGAAACTTGCATGACTCGGTGGCCAATCTTTGCGAGCTGTTCTGTGCAGACGTCGAGTTATTCACGTACCGCATCACGCAACCCAGAGGTCGCCAAGCGGTGGAAACACCTCACAGTTGTCGAAATCCCAGTAGACTGCACCATCAATTTCGAATGGTCGCACTCCAATCTCCAGCATGGAACAGAGGCCGGCGAGCGTGCGGCACAACGAGCGGTTGAGCGATGCATTGCAGAAAAAGGTAACGGGCATCCAGACGGGCCGCTAATGATACCCGCGCCTGCCGAGGCGCGAGACAAAGAGGAAAGAAAGCAACAAAGGAGCGAACGTCTTAGAATAGCCAGAGAGCGGCTTATTGAAGCTGGACGAGCAGACTGTTAGCCTCCTTGAGATCCTGCGTGTCGAAGCCTTCCGTGAAGCGGCCATGGATGGATGAGAGGACATCGCGCGCCTCGGCACGCTTGCCTTGATTGAGCCAAATCCTGGCCACGTCGGTCGCCGCACGAAGCTCGAGCGATCGCGCCTGTTGGCCGCGGGCCGTTCGCAAAGCTTGATCGAGCAACAACTCCGCCTCGGCATCCGGTGCGCCGCGCATGATCAGCGCCCGGGCCCTTAGTCGATACAGTTCGGCCTCAAAAAGCCGTTCGCTGTTATGGGTGACGATCGAGAGCCCATGATCGATCGTCTCCAGTGCTGCCTCAGCCTCATTGCGGAGCAGCAAGGCCGGACACAGCAGCACGAACTGCGCCGTGAGGCCGAGCTGATAGCCGGCGTGCTGATACTCATCCAACGCAGCCTTTACCTCGTCGAGTCGGCTGCCTTCATCCAGCGCGTAGATGTCTCGGATCGCGCGCGACAGTCCAAGCCAGTGGCGGAACCCGTGTTGCTCCGATACGGCGAGACAGCGTTCCGCGTAGCTCTGAGCGATTGCCCGCTCGCCGCACAGAGCGTGCAGAACAGATGCGTAGTACCAGGCGTAAGCGTGCGTGTGCGCATGTTGGACCGCATCGGCGCGTTCAAGCGCGGCGGCCATTCGCGAAACGGCGTCATCCACTTGGCCGAGAATCCAAAGCACCCACGCCATGAGAACCAGCATGGCTACTCCAGCGTCCTGGCCGGCTGCCCGAGCAGCAATTCTGTCGGACTCCTGACTTGTGTTGAACAGCTCGATGGCGCGATCGAGCGCCTCACGGGCTTCGACAAGGCGTCCCATGAACATCAGAATCATCCCTTGCCCTCGTATTCCATTGAGCAATGCCGGCCGATTACCGCGCTCTTGCGCGGCACTCGGTAAATCCGCGATGGCTTCGAGGCCCTGCGGCAACTCGCCGCGTACGACGCTTACGGTCGCCAGCCAGAACATGACCTGGAGGTATTCCGGTGGCTCTCCGAGCCGCTTGCACAGCTCGCGCGCACGGGCGAAGGTGGCTACGGCCGCGCTCGTGGCCGCCCCGTGCGTGGCGATGAGGCACGGCCCTAAGACCAGCTGGAGATCGAGCTCGGACCTGTCTGTGCTTTCGCCGGCCGGCAGGCGGGCTGTCAGCTCGATGCCTCGCTCCAGGTGGGCGATTGCCTCAAGGTTGGCCGAGCGCAGGGCCGCGTCCTTGCCGGCCCGTAGCCAGTATCCGATCGCTTTTTCGATCACTCCGGCTTCTGTGAGATGATGTGCCAAAGTTTCGGGCTGGGTTTGGATGATGTCAGGGAACTGCTGTTCGAGCGCGTGCGCAATGGCCGCGTGCAGCTGTCCGCGTCGGCTTTTCAGTAGGCCCGCATATGCCGCATCCCGTACCAGGGTGTGCCGGAAGGTATAGACCGCGTGCGGAATCTCGCCCCGGCGAAAAATCAATTCTGACCGCACTAGCTGGCTAAGCGCCTCTTCCAGTTTTTCCCTCGGCAGCCCGGCGACGGCGTTCAGCAGCTCATAGTGGAACTCACGGCCCGCGACGGCGCCGATCTGGGCCACCACCCGCGCTGGCGCCAAGCGATCGAGACGCGTCATCAGCAACGCATGCAACGTTGTCGGGATAGCCAAGGACGGAAGCGGCTGCTTGAGGACATATTGACCATCCCGTTCCTGCAACAGCCCGCTTTCCAGCATCGTTTTGGTCAGTTCCTCGATGAACATGGGAACGCCATCGGTGCGAGCGAGAATCTCGTCGATCACTTGCTTCGGCAGTGTCTTGCCAGCCACCCGCAGGATCAATTGTGCGCCGGCGCGTCGGCCAAGGCGTGTGAGCGGGATCGTCGTCACATGCGGGTAGCTCGGCCAAGGCGGTGTGAATTCGGGCCTGGCAGTGAGGAGCAGCAGCGCCCGGAGCCGCGGTATGCGCTCCACTGTGGCTGCGAGCAGCTCCAGCGAAGTTGGATCGACCCAATGGACGTCTTCGAATATTATGAAGACTGGCCGCTGTGCCGTCAGCCCGTCGAGCTGAGCCGACAATGCCGCCAGCGTCTTTTCCTTCCGTTTCTGTGGACTCAGCTCCTGCAGTCGGTAGCGCTCGTCGGTCGGCAGCGCCAAAAGGTTGGCCAGAGCCGCTACGTATTCCGGGGGCGCCGTGGATCGCGCAACGAGAGCGTCGAGTTTTGACAGCTTCTCCGTGGGCGAGTCGTTGCGCTCGAACTCGGCAGCGCGTTCGAGCTGGCCAATGAATGGGAAGAGAGCACTGTTGGTATGATGCGCCGAGCAGAAATAGCGCAATGTGATGTGCGGCTCATTCTGGATCCGCTCCAGGAGCGCGAGCGCAATGTGGGACTTGCCGATCCCCGGCTCCCCCGTCAGCACCACCACTCGGCCTTCCTCCTGCGTGGCGTGCCACCGGCGCAACAGCAGGTCTATCTCCTCCTCACGCCCGAACAACGGCGGCAGCTCGGTCTTGTGCATCGCGTCGAAGCGGCTCACAACGCCGCTCGCTCCAAGCACCTGCCAAACCGTCAGCGGGGCTTTCAGGCCTTTCAGCACGAAAGGGCCGAGATCGCGGTAATCGAAGTGCCCCCCTGTGAGCAAGTGCGTGCTCGGGCAGATCAGAACTTTCCCAGGCTCCGCTAGCGCTTGCAGCCGCGCGGCGACGTTCGGCGGCTCTCCAAAGGCTTTCTGCTCCGCTTGTGTTTCACGAATCAGGAGTTCTCCTGTGGCAATGCCGATTCGAACCTGCAGTCCGACGCCGACATGTGTCCGGACCTTCGCTATGGCATCGACGAGTGCGAGCCCGGCGCGCACTGCCCGTTCGGCATCGTCCTCTTGCGCGCTTGGATAGCCGAAATAGATGAGCGCGCCATCGCCCATGCGTTGGGCGATCATGCCCTGGTAGCGAACTTCGACGACCTCATGGATGCAGTCTTGATAGGAGTTCATCACCCGCAACAGGTCTTCCGGGTCCAACCACGCCGAAAGGGCAGTCGAGCCGACCAGGTCGCAAAACATCACCGTCAGTTGGCGTCTCTCGGCCTCGTCCGGCCGCACTGGTTCGGTCGCTGCTCTGCTAGCTGCAGCAGCCGCCCCAGCGGAGAGCTCCGCGATGGCGCGCAGCACCTTGCGGCGATGCCCCACCTTTTGGATTCCCAGGTCCTTGAGATCCTGCTCCGTCAGATCTAAGACCACCGACAGGTCAATGGCGTTCTCGACGAAACGTTGGGCGTACTCTCCCAGACCGATCGATGCTAGCCACTCGGCAATGCCTCTCATGGCTCTTTCCTTCGCAGCGCCCCATGCCATGGTAGCACAGCAAGTGATTGCAACCCATACGATGGTTTCCGGATGCCTGCCATGGCCGCGCCGTCAGCGCGCTCCGGGCAGGCGTCCGGAAAGCGTCGAGGCACGAAATCGCGGGTTGCAGGGCGCTGCGGCGGCGGCAATCTATCATGGCCGCGGCAGGACACGGGGTCCGTCCGGCTCTACATTCTGTGGAGTTCCGGCGCCATCGGCCCTCCGCCGCGGGCAAAACGGCAAGCAGCGCGCGGACCTTGGCGATGTTCTCGCGCGTCCGCCATTGGCGAGAAGCCCGTAATGGCGGATGCGGTGTCCTTCACGTAATAAAAGCACCCGCGCCATAAAGGCGCGGGTGAACCCGGCGCTCAACTGCCGTTTGAGCTGCACCAGAATGTAGCGGGAGCGGAGTGAAGGCAGGAATTGTCCCAGTTCCGCGTCGGTCGTTTGCTATAGTAATCCGGATTGTAGTCGGAGGGCTCGCTTTGAGTTTGACCTTGCCCGTGGGCATGCGATCTTGCATCCGACGCTGTCACACAGGATAGAGCCAGCAACACACCGGCCGCTACTGTAGCAAAGGTCTTCATATTTATTCTCCTCCAGGCTATGCACGCCAGAGTTAGAGACCAAGAGTGCTCCTGTTCGTCGCGAGTGCCATGTTCGGATCGTTCTTAAAACCGCGCCTTAAAGACGATAAAGGCGCGGTTGAGGTACGGCGATTCAGCCGCCGTTCGCGCTGCAGGCGTACATAGCCGGGACGCTGGTAAAGCAGGAACTATCGCGGTCGCGCGTCGTATTGGAATCCGAACGGTCGTAGACGGCCTCGCTTTGCGGTGTGTTCAGCCGTTTAGCATGTTGCCTGGCATCCGATGACGTTGCGGACGCAGCCACAAGCAAAACGCTCGCTGAAAACGTGAAGAGTGCTTTGGAAAGATTAAGGGGCATAACGATCTCCTTCGAGTTACT
>JBAVVQ010000477.1:0-2254 GCA_049697375.1 Rhodomicrobium sp. | reverse complement strand
GCAGGGGAACTGAGCCGGCCCTTCGTCTGGATATTGAGCTGCAGCCTTTGATCGTCGGAGACCGGGCGAGCGCCGATACGGCCCACGGCAGCCTGCACGTTCTGGGCCTGAATGGCGCTGATGACATCGCCCGTCGTGAGCCCCAGTCCGGTGAGCTTGTCCGTGTGCACCCACGCCCTCATGGCGTAGTCTTGTGGGCCCCAGAGGGTGGCATCGCCGACGCCGGACGTGGCTTTGATCTGGTCGAGGATGTTTATGGTGACGTAGTTCGAGATGAAGAGCGGATCGTGAGTGCCCTTCGGCGAGTAGACAGCAATCACGCCGAGCAGAGCAGACGACTTTTTCTTAACTGTCACGCCCTGCTTTTGCACGTCCTGCGGCAGCTTCGAAAGCGCCACCTGAACGCGGTTGTTCACGTTGACGGTGTTGATGTCCGGATCGGTGCCAAGCTCGAACGACACGGTCAGCGTGTAGCTGCCATCGTTGCCGCTGACGCTTTTCATGTAGATCGCTTTATCAACGCCGACGACCTGAGCCTCGATCGGCTGGGCTATCGTTGCATCGACAATAGCGGCGGAGGCGCCGGGATAATTCGTCGTGACTGACACCTGCGGCGGTACGACATCAGGATATTGCGCGACGGGAATGACAAGAAGGGAGACCGCGCCTGCGATGGTGGTGACGATCGCTATGACGATCGCGAGCCTCGGGCGGTCGACGAAGATGGAGGAGAGCACGGCCTAGCTCCTTGCTTCGGGCATGGGCGAGGCGATGACCGGAACGCCGGGCCGAACACCCTGTATTCCTTCAACGATGATCTGCTCCCCGGTTTTCAGTCCCGACTGGACGGCGACATTTGCCCCGACTTCCGCGCCGACTTTGACACGGCGGATGACGGCCTTTCCGTCCTCGACGGCGAAGACATAGGTCCCTTGTTGGTCCGCGATCAGGGCTGCTTGCGGGATGACGATTTGCTCCTGCGGCTTTCCACTGTCGACATTGACGCGAACGAGTTCGCTGTCGATCAGCACGCCGTCCGGATTGGGCAGGGTGGCTCGCACGGTGACGGTATCCGTCGCTTTGTCGACGCTGACATCGACGAAATTGATGGCGCCTTTGTGCTCATACGTGGCGCCATCGGAGAAGCGGACCGTGACCGCGACGCTCTCCCGGTCGGCGGGCTTTCTCTGCTGCCGCAAAGCCAGGAATTCACGCCGGCTTACGGGAAAGACCACATACATCGGGTCTTGGCTCACAATCGTGGTCAAGACGCCGCTATCGGGAGAAACGACGTTTCCCTTCGTGACCTTGGTCCGGCTGATCTTTCCGGTGATGGGGGACCGGATGTCGGTGTAGGCAAGGTTGATCTTGGCCGTGTCCAGGTCGGCCTGCGCTTTTATGATGTTTGCCGCGGCGTTTTCATCCGCGGCTTCCGCCTGGTCGCGCTTTTGAGGCGTCCCGAAGCTTTTCTGCAGAAGCTCTTTGGCGCGGTCGAGTTCAACCTTGGACAGTATTCTTGACGCCTTGGCGCCCGCAATCGCGGCTTCCGCCTGTTCGACCGCTGCCTTGAACATGTCCGGCTCAATGCGGTAGAGGGGCTGCCCCTCCTGCACAAGCTCGCCTTCCTTGAACAACACGGCGTCGAGGTAGCCGGTCACGCGCGCCCGCACCTCGACGCGCTCGATAGCCTCAATACGGCCAACGAAATCTTTTGCCTGAGCAACGGGCTTCTCTTGTGCAATGACGGTCGTCACCGGCACCGCCTGGGGCGCTGCTTGTTGAGTCGTTGTTTTTTGAGCGAAAGACGGTGTGGTGAGCGCTGCAAAAAGCACCGCAAGCAAAACCGGGTTACGCATGCTCGGGCCTTTCCTCTTTCTTATTCGGAGCCCGATCGATCGGGGCGCGGCCCGCCGGTCTCCTGTAAAAGATAAGGTGGGCCCCTCAATTGAGGCCCACCCGATGGCGAACGGGAAGCATCTTATAAATCTATGCCGGTTTAACTCAAATGTCTCGGCGATCAAGCTATTTTGAGTTTTAGCGCCAGCTGAGCGTTTTTAGTGCCAGCTGAGCGTAATGCCGATGTCGCCTGGCATGCCGCCCGGAAATTCGAGGACTTGGTAGCGGATCTTATAACCTTTTTCCCGGAGATGGTCGTGCCAAAGGTAATAGACCTCTTTCGGGATTCCTGTGAGCGTCTTTTCCCAGCCGGGCTCCGCCTGATTGATGGCGCGCCCGTGATCGGTGCACATGACGT
>JBAVVQ010000476.1:0-3280 GCA_049697375.1 Rhodomicrobium sp. | reverse complement strand
TCTCTGACGCGGTCATCACAGCCGGCAAGTTAGCGGCTGTCACACCGCGCGGCCGCAAGCGTCCGCGCCGGACAGCCTCATCCGCCGCCGCAAGAGCTGTGGCGGATGAACTTGCAAGGGGGCTATCGCCCATACGCGCTAACTTAGGGTTGGCATTGCTTGATAGCGCCGTTTTCGCGGCGGTTCGAGCAGGTGGCGCTTGAGGAGTGGCAGAGTGTCGAGCCGCGGCATGGACGCAGGCATGATAGCCGCAAGCAGCGCCTTGGCTGCGAGGCATGTGAGGCGCCAAAGCGCCGGCGCCGTTACGCGGCCATGGGGGGAGAGATCTCAGGCGCGCTGGTGTGCGGCTCGAGCAGGAGGATCATCAACAGATGCGCCAGAATCCAGGTTTTGGCGGTTTGCGGAGCCTCGCTTGGCGGCGCTGAGAGGCCGATAAGGCTTTTCAAGCGCTTGAATGCCATTTCGATGCGCCAGCGGGCGCGATAAAGTTCGCCGATCTTGTCTGCGGGGAATGCTTTTGCATCGAGCGATGTCACAAGGATGATCCATCCGGCCGCCGCCAAAGTGCCGCTAGAAATGGCTTTGCCTTTCCGCCGGGCGGTCTGCCGGGCTTGGGCGCGCGCTGCTTCGGCTGCTAAAGGGGGCTTGCGGATGGCGACGAGCCGTAGCGCCAGAGCCGGGGCGTTTTTGCGGGCAATCCAGATGGGTCTGTCGAGAAGGCCCGCGTTCTCCGCCGCCTCAAGAGCAGCCAGGAGATCGAAGGGTTTGCTGTCCTCATTCAGCCAGCGCGCCCCTGTCCAGGGGGTGCGCACAATGACATCGGCGCCCTGTTCCACGATATGCGCCAAGGGCTCGGGATGCATGTAGCCACGGTCCGCGATAGCGATATCGCCTTTGGCAAAGGGGGTGCGGTTTAGCCGCTCTCCACCCTTCTCATCGGTCAACTCGATAAAACTGAAACGTTCCTGCGGGAGGTCGAAAGCGCAATGAAGCCGCCATAGGCCACTGTTTTTCTTTGCCTCTTTCCCAGCTTTCGGAACAGTTGTCCCGTCGAGGAGCCGGATGCGCCGCCCTCCGGCTTCAGGATGGATACCGGCGCTGAGAAGCGTCCCTGCGAGATGTTCCATCCAGGCGCCGCACTTGCGCAGGCGCTTCAGCAGGGCAACGTTAGAAAGGTCTGCGAGACCAGCAGATGCGGCCCATGCGCTTGCCGATCTCAGCCCCATCCCGCCCAGGCAGTAGGCCAGAACCAACCGCAGCAAATCGGTTGCGCAAACCACAGCCCGGCTTCGCAGAAATGCCCCCTTCTCGCGAGCGGACGCTTCAATGGCCGCTGTCCCGCCAAGCCGGGTCAGAGTTGTCTGCCAAAGCTCATTCAGAAGCGATTCGTGGGTCATGCCATGCTAGAATCTGACTCGATTCTAGCTGACAAGCCTTAAGTTAGCGCGCATGGGGTTCAGAGGGGGCTATCGCTCGCTTGCCGCGATCAGGTGGCAGATCGCATTCGGTCACTGGGCGGGTTCAAACTTTCAAGCTCACATATGCGCTGCTGCAGGGGCGCGACGATGGCGGCGACTTCGGCCGCTGTGAAGCGCGGCGTAATATGCTGCGAGCAGTTCCAATCGAACGCCTCGACAGAGATGAGAAATCCTCGCTCGATTTTCGCGGAATAGCCGGGTATTGCGAGCTTCGCCGCGAGCCCAGGATCATCCTCGATCGCGACGGGGCACGCCACGCCTAGCAGTTTCAGGCGCGCTTGCCGCGGATAGTCCATGAAGAACAGAGCCACGCGATCATTACCGGCAAGATTGCCCCGCGTGATATATTGCCGGTTGCCGCGGAAATCGGCAAAGCCCAGTGTCTTCTCATCGAGAACCCGGACAAAGCCAGGTGGGCCGCCGCGATGCTGGATGTAGGGCCAGCCCGTTTCGCTGACGGTCGCCAGATAAAAGCTATCGCGCGTGGCGATGAAGTCCCGTTCTGCATCGCCGAGCCGATCGTGATGAAGGCGGCCGCCTTCCGCTTTTGCATAGGCCTTGCGGCTGCCCATGCTCTCTTGGATGGCACGCACCGCCGGGGTGAAAGCGAGTTCTGCAAATCTATGCGTCATGCAACGCTCCTTGCGCGGGCACGCCGCTCAGTAAAGGCTATTGCAGCGTGCGGCCTAGGAAGTTCCGGATCCGCTCAGCAATCTCCTGCCCGTGCGTTTCAAGCGCGAAATGACCTGTATCGAAGAGGTGCACCTCCGCCTCCGGGATGTCGCGCTGATAGGCCTCCGCGCCCGCCGGAAGGAAGAAGGGATCATTTCGTCCCCAGACTGCCAGCAATGGCGGCTTGCTTGTCCGAAAGTACTCCTGGAAGTTCGGATAGAGGACGACATTCGACTGATAGTCGCTGAAGAGATCGAGCTGGATGTCCGCATTACCGGGCCTCGCCAGCAGCGCCTGGTCGAGCGTGAAGCTCTCCGGCGCGATAAGCGATGGATCGGCCACGCCGTGCGTGTACTGCCATTTCGTTGCCTCGGGCTCCAGGAAAGCGCGCAGTGCATTCCGGTTTTCAGGTGTCGGATTCTTCCAACAGGCCTGAACGGGGCTCCAGCCCTCAGGGTTCAAACCCTCCTCGTAGGCATTGCCATTTTGCGAAATGATTGCCCGGATCCGCTCCGGATTGCGAAGGGCGAGGCGAAACCCGACGGGCGCGCCGTAATCAAAAACGTAGATGGAGTAGCTGTTGAGGCCAAGCGCTTCAGTAAAGAGCGCGATCGTGTCCGCTAGATTAGCGAAAGTGTAGGCGTAGCGGAGGTCAGCAGGCACATTTGTGAAGCCAAAGCCTGGCAGATCTGGCGCGATGACATGGTAACTGTTCGCCAGTGTTGGGATGAGTGTCCGGAACATGTGGCTTGAGGTTGGGAAGCCGTGCAACAAAAGCATGGCGGGGGCAGTTTTAGGTCCGGCCTCGCGATAAAACACCTCCACACCCCCGATTGTCTTCGTCCTGTAAAGAACGCGAACGGCTTCGTGAGCTGATGTAGCGACGCCTTGAGGATTTCTCGCGGGAATACGGGGCATGACGGTCTCCTGGCTTGATGATTTGCCGCAAACGGCGGCCCATCCGCCAACTTAATTCTTCTCCTGACATACTGGAATTGATGCTTTCTGTAAGGTAATATTCTGCCAGGAGTAATAATTATGGACCGGCTTCATACGCTGGAGGTGTTCGCGGCCGTAGCGGACAACGGCAGTTTTGCAAAAGCTGCCACAGCGATGCGCATCTCTCCGCC
>JBAVVQ010000475.1:0-4570 GCA_049697375.1 Rhodomicrobium sp. | reverse complement strand
GCAGGGGAAGCCGCTTGCAGAATCGCGAGGCGAGGTTTCGTACGGCGCGTCCTTTGTGGAGTTTTACGCCGAAGAGGCGAAGCGCATCTATGGCGAGACCATCCCGACCCACAGAAAGGGCGGGCGCATCATCGTCCACAGGCAGCCGGTTGGCGTTGCGGGCGCCATCACGCCATGGAATTTCCCTTTCGCGATGATCACGCGCAAGGTTGCGCCGGCGCTCGCGGTCGGCTGCACGGTTGTCGCGAAGCCTGCGCCCGACACGCCGCTGACCGCGCTGGCCTTGGGCGAACTTGCGCTCAGGGCCGGTTTTCCGGCCGGCGTCCTCAACATCGTCACGGGCGACGCGGAGGCCATCGGCAAGGAATTGACATCGAACCCGCTTGTGCGGGCGATCACCTTCACGGGCTCGACACGGGTCGGCAAGCTGCTGATGCAGCAATCGGCGGCGACCGTGAAAAAGGTATCGCTGGAACTAGGCGGGAACGCACCGTTCATTGTGTTCGACGATGCCGACCTCGACATGGCTGTCGAAGGCGCGATTGCATCCAAGTTCCGCAACATGGGACAGACCTGCGTTTGCGCGAACCGCATCCTGGTTCAGGACGGCGTTTATGACGGCTTCGCCGGGAAGCTCGCGGACCGCGTTTCGAAGATGAAGGTGGGGCCTGGGGCGGAAGAAGGCGTGGCGCAAGGGCCGCTCATCAATCAAGCCGGGCTGGCCAAGGTTGAAGCGCATGTCGCGGACGCGCTTTCGAAAGGCGCGAAGGCCATCATCGGCGGAAAACGCCACGCGCTCGGCCGCACCTTCTTCGAGCCGACTGTTCTGATTGACGTCAATGCCGGCATGCGGCTTGCGGCGGAAGAGACCTTCGGACCCGTTGCGCCGCTCTTTCGCTTTCGGCGCGAGGACGAGGCCATCCAATTTGCGAACGCTACTCCTTATGGTCTCGCCGCCTATTTCTATTCGCGGGATATCGCCCGCGTCTTCCGCGTGACTGAGAAGCTCGAATTTGGCATTGTCGGCGTGAACGACGGCATTATCTCCACCGAGGTTGCGCCTTTCGGCGGCGTGAAGGAATCCGGTCTCGGGCGCGAAGGCTCGCGGCACGGTGTCGAAGAATTTCTCGAAATGAAATACATGTTCCTAGGGGGACTTTCGGATTGACGCAAGAAACACAGGCTTATAAGGGCCAGGCGGCAGCACAGGCGCTTCAACTCGTCGAACCGGACATGGTTCTCGGCCTTGGCTCCGGCTCAACGGCGCTTGCATTCGTTGACCTTTTGGCGCAGCGCGTCAAGGAGGAGCACATCAAGCTGACCTGCGTCGCGACCTCGGAGCAGACGCGTCAGTTCGCGGAGCAGCGCGGGATCAAAATTGTCGATTTCAGCACCATCGTAGATGTGGATCTCACGGTCGATGGCGCGGACGAAATCGATCACCAGCTGAATTTGCTCAAGGGCGGCGGCGGCGCGCTTCTGCGTGAAAAGATCGTCGCCATGGCATCCGACCATGTCTGCATCATCGCGGATAATTCGAAACTGGTCCGGCAGCTTGGCGCATTTCCGTTGCCGGTCGAGATCATCGATTTCGGCCTTGCGGCGACGCTTGGCATGATTGAAACGGCAGCCGAGGACGCGGGGTGCAAGGGCGAGATCAAGCTTCGCCGCAACGGCTCCGGTGAGCTCTATCGCACCGATGGCGGGCATCTGATCGCCGATTGCGCGTTTGGCGCGATTCCCGATGTGGAAACCTTGGCGGATTTGCTCGATATCGTTCCGGGAGTCATGGAACATGGGCTCTTCCTCGGCATAGCCGATGACGTCTTCCTCGCCGGTCCCGAGGGCGTGAAGCATCTGCAGGCCGAGCGCGACGACGAAGATTAGCAGGCTGCTGAAAAAGCCTGAATTTGGGCTTCATCCTTCGACAGGCTCAGGATGAGGTTGAGCGTTTTCAACGGTTGGGACCTCATGGTGAGCCTGTCGCGGTTCGGCGCGCTCACCGTGAGGCCGTGGGCGACATCGTTTTTCAGCAGCGTGCTAATGCGGGTCGCTGCCGATCGAGCGCGACCGAGAGACGGGAGCAACGGCATGCGCTTCAATATCGTCATCTTCAGTCTCCTGGTTGCTGCGGCGGCCGGCGCGGCGGGCGTTAGCCTGGCGCAGGACAAACCGCCTCAGGAGCAAGCGGCTGTCGATCCCCAGGCAAAAAGGGTCGCGCAAAGTCTGATCGAAGAAGGGCTTCAGCTGAGCCGCGCCGCCGAGATCTTCGACGATCTCAGGCGCACTCTTCGCGATGTCTATATTCCGGTCATGCGCGGGCTCGTGCAGGGAGATTACCCGGGGCTGCCCGAGGCGGACGCCACGGACGCCGCGGCGCTGGCGAAAATGCTCACCTTCATGGACTATGTGCGGAAGGCGGGCGACGAGCTTGACGTGGCTCTTTCCGAGTATCGCGGCGCCATGATCTCGGACTTTGCAGAGCAGATGGCCAGGGCCGCCAATGCATCCGAGCTTTCGGATGCGCGCCGCCTCTTCGATCTGCCGGCGACGCGCAAGACGCTGGATGCGGCCTACGCGATGTCGAAGTTCGTAACCGGCTTCACTTACGAGGACAGCCGGACGTTTTCAGAGTTCGCCGCCTGGGTCAGGTCCCTCAACCTCGATATTTCCCAGGTCATTCCGGGCAATAATCATGACGGCTCGAAGGCGGTTCCCTCCGGGCGGAAAGTCCTGAAAGCGCAGGCTGCCGTCAACGACCTTATGCGGCTTTCGCATCTCGATGAAATGGAGGCCGATGCGGAATCTTTCGCGCGGGATGTCTACGCCGAAGCCATCCCGGCCTCCCCGAAGGAGCGGGAGAAACTACGCCGCGACATCGAGCAGTACCAGTTCATGTACAATCTGCAAAAGGCGGTCGTGATAGGCATGGCGCCCTCGATTGTCGCTTCATCCTTGACCGACGAGCAGCTTGAAACGCTCACCGGATACCTGCACGCCCCGGCCATTGCGAAAGCGTTCGACCTTCTGCGCGATGCCGTCAAGTCGTCGACGGCCTACACAAAGGAAGACATTATCGAAGCGCAGAAGGCGATCAAGGATCTCGACGAGAAATCCAAGCTGCGAAGCCCGGAGGAGCGTGAAAAGGCCAAGGCGGAATGGACGGCCCTCGTCGACAGGTGGACCCAAAAGTTGAAGGCGAAAATCTCTCCCGAAACGCAGCAAGGTCTTCAGCAATCGCTGGACGAACTGCAGTTGCGCGACGTGCCAATGTGAGCGGCGGCGAAGCGGCGAGTGGTTTGCGCAACGGCGTTACATAATCACATACGAGAGTCCGCGCGGGCGATACCGTTGCAAGTTAAGAGAGAATCAGCTCGGCTACAGCGTATCCGCTTTTGATTGACTCAAAAGCGCGCTCTCGTTCTTTCTTTTATCGTGCGTCTTATCGGAAAACCGCTTCACACTTTTCCGGACGCACGCCCGGAAGAACCGGGTTCGCGCAGCGCCATGAAAACATACCGGCCTCGTGTTCCTAAACCGCTGGCGGTCGCCCTTGCCGTGGGCCTCTTGGCGCTTGGACCGGCCCAGGCGCGTGAGGCGGCGAGTCCAGGCGAGCATGAGGAACTCGACACCGAGCACATTTTCGGCTTCACCGAGGGCGCCTATATCGGCGAGAAGGGCGAACAGGAAATCGAGAATACCGCCGTCGAGCGCTTCGGCAAGTCGAGGCCGTATAGCTTCTTCGAGAATGAGACCGCGTTCCGGTACGTCATCCCTGGCGACGTTCGTTTCTCCTTCGGAACCCTCGTCGAGGGCTATGCGATTCAGGAGGGGCCTGGACCGTCTCAGCGCACAGGATTCGGCTTCGAGGGAGCGACAGGCGAAGTCCGCTGGCAACCTCTGCAGCAGAGCAAAGGCGCCCCACTCGATCTCACTCTTTCTTTCTCGCCGCAATGGAGCCGTATCGACGACGCCACCGGCGAGGAGGCGGATACCTATTCCGGTCAGGCGGCGATATTGGCTGTTGCGGCCATCGATCCGGGCAAGCTCTACGTTGGGTTCAACTTTATTTGCGAACCGGCCATAACCCGCGATCTTGACGGCTGGCAGAACAACAGCTCCCTCGAAGTCTCTCTCGCCGCGTCCTATGCGGTCGCGCCGGGGATTTTCGTCGGAGCGGAAATCCGTCATCTCAACGGGAGCGAACAGGGCCTGTTCTCATCTCACGCTCTTTATTTTGGTCCGAGCCTTTACGCGAAACTGTCCGAGACGTTTGCAATGAAAGTTACCTGGTCGGAGCAGGTCCCGGATGGCCTGAATCGACGCCTCGATCTCGAAAATTTCGAGCGGCATCAGGCGCTTTTGCTTCTGGTAAAGTCATTCTGATGAGAAGGGTGGCGAGATCAAGCCCAGGCGGACAGCATGTACCAAGAGTTAAAATTGGTTTCCTGATTACGCATAAAGGTCAGCCAATTTCAGCAGTTTGTACGGCATAGGAGCTGTCCTGAGCGAGACATAGGCGAGCCTGTCGATGAGGATTTCGAGCCTGTATCTGCGGTTGAAGCGGTAT
>JBAVVQ010000474.1:0-4676 GCA_049697375.1 Rhodomicrobium sp. | reverse complement strand
GACGCTCAGTTCGCCAAAGGCGCGATGCAATCCGGCGCATTGTACACAGGCTTAAACTGGCCATGGGTTTTAGCCCCCACCCCCCGCGAATGGCGCTTACTTCCAGATTAGCCGCCTCAATTCGCCTCCAGCGATGAACCCGAACCGGAACAGCCACTTTCGTCGTACTTCAAGGGCGCCCAGCTCGGCGGTGTTGGCTGCAAGGCCCGGGCGTCATAGTCACTCCACAGATAGCGTTCCGTTGTTTTCCTCAAGCAGGTCGAGCCCGCGCTCCACCGTCTTCTCAAAGGGGATCGCTAAATTATGGGTGTTTTGCGATGAAAGCGGCGATGAATGGCAAGTTCGCGATCATATTCAGCCTCTCCAATCTCGCTATCTCAAGCGCACTACGGGCGCGTTCTGAGCCGATTCTGCGGCCAGAAAGGGCGGGAATACGTCCCGCGATCGCGAATAATAGGTTACTGCGACTTCTTCGCCGGCCTTAAGCTCAAATCGGTAAGCGCGGGATCATCTTGTACAGAGCTGGGCATTTTTCTTGATCCTTGTTGGTTCATTTTTATCCCTTCATAGCGCGTCATAGCGCGCTCGCGTATGGGCCCCCGACATTGCTCCCGACGGGACGGCCATTGGGCAGACACGGATATTGCCAATGAGTATTTTCCGACTGTCGCCGGAGTCATGGCGTCCCCATCTTTAGGTTGCGGCATGGCGACGAAGTCAGCGCGACAGCTGTCGCAGATGCGCGTCGGGTCGGCTCGCGCATGAAGCTTTCGCTGGCAACAGCGACAGTAGGCGCCTCGGCCTCTGACGCTGGCCGGACGCAAGCAGGGAGGCTCCAATGATGACGCGTTCGAACAGCAAAACTGTCGTCTTCAACCATCCCTTCGAGCTGAAAGGTGTCGATCGAGTATTACCGCCTGGAAACTATCGAGTCGTGACCGACGAAGAACTCATCCAGGAACTGTCGTTTCCGGTCTACCGTCGCATCGCAACTATGATTTTTGTGCCGCTGGACACTTATAGTTCTTCGATCGAGATGGTGACCATTGATCCTCGTCATCTTCAGGAGGCGCTGGATCGGGACAGGGCGATCCCTTGAACCGCCGGCCTCAATGCGCAAACGGAGTGACCCCCCACGGGAAGTCAGCCGCTAAGGCGGAGGTCGGGGGAATGCATGAAGCGCTTCGTTGCGGAGGCGGATCGCGGGCAGCATTGCCTGCCGGATGTCGCGTGCGGCGGCCACGGGGGCAGATTGAAACCGCCGACACTGCGGTTCGTCGGATCGAAGTGAAAAAGCCGCTGCCTTTCGCGATAAGACGACGGCCGACTTGTTCGGCAAGCTCGCGAGAGCGATCGACGCATAGATTTGGTTTCTCCGCTCGCCATCGAGGTAGAGCGGCGAATTTTAACTATTGCAAACCAAAGTGGCTTGACGAGACCGCTGGAAATCACTCTACCTTGATAAGGTTCTGTAAACATTGATGGTTTTTGCGCTGTGCGTCTTCCGCTTAACAACTGTTCCGCGGCACGAGCCAAAGATTGCGTCCTGAGCGTTAGGACGAGAGATAGAGCGTGACCTCAAGCGGACGCGAGAGAGGACATTCAAATGCCATCGCAGAACGGCAAAGGCGGCCAGGGCGGTCCATGGGGAAGCGGGGTAAAACCCGATCCTGATATTAAGGATCTGGTCCGGCAGGGGCAGGATCGATTCCAGCAGATCATGCCGGGGGGTGGCCTGCGCCGAGCAATCTTCATTGCCGTCATCGCTCTGGTGGGCTTCGGCGCGTGGACCGCCTATTACACTGTGCCGAGCGACTCTGTCGCTGTCGTGCAACGTTTCGGTAAGTATCTCAAGGAGGTTCCGCCGGGACTGCATTTCAAGCTGCCGCTCGGCATCGATGTGGTGACAATTGTTCCCGTCAAACGGCAGTTGAAGCAGGAGTTCGGGTTCGGAACCCAAGGAGCCACGGATCCGGCTCAGGCTTCTCGCGACGCAAGGCGGGAAACTCAAATGGTGACGGGTGACCTGAACGCCGCATTGGTGCAATGGGTCGTTCAATACCGCATCTCGGACCCCGTGAAGTTCCTTTTCGACGTTCGTGAACCGAAGGGAACCCTCCGCGATGTGTCCGAGTCCGTGATGCGGGAAGTCGTCGGCGATCGCACCGTGGACGAGGTGATCACCATCGGCCGGCAGGAGATCGAAGCGGAAGCGCTGACCAAGATGCAGGCGCTCTCGACCAAATACGCAATGGGGATCAGCATCGATCAAGTACAATTGAAAAACATCAATCCGCCCGAGCCGGTGCAGGCGTCGTTCAACGAGGTCAACCAGGCTCAACAGGAGAAGGAGAAGCTGATCAACGAAGCCCGGCGCGATTACAACAAGGTGATCCCGCTGGCAGAGGGCGAGAAGGATCAACGGATCCGCGAAGCCGACGGCTACCGGCTCAAAAGGATCAATGAAGCGGAAGGCGATGTTGCCCGGTTCAGCGCCTTATTGACGGAATACGTCAAGGCTCCAGTGGTGACCCGGCGCCGGATCTACCTCGAAACCCTGCAAGACGTCATGCCGGGCATCCGCTCCAAGATCATTGTCGACGAAAAGACGCGCAGCATTCTGCCATTGCTGAATCTCGACTCCCAGAAGGGAGACCGGCCATGAGTGCGACCAAATTAGTAACTATTTTGGCGGTTTTTGGCATCGGAACTTTCGTTTTGATGAGCTCGATTTACACGGTGAGCGAAGTCGAGCAAGCCATCATCACCCAGTTCGGAAAGCCCGTCGGCACTCCCGTGACTGCCGCCGGTCTAAAGATCAAGCTGCCCTTCATCCAGGACGTCAACCTGATCGACAAGCGTGTTCTCGAGTGGGACGGAAGTCCGTCCGATATGCCAACCAAGGACAAGCTCTATGTCTCGGTCGACCTCTTCGCCCGTTGGCGGATTGTTGATCCTTTGCAGTACTTTCTACGGCTGCACGATGAGCGCAGCGCTCAGTCCCGCCTGGACGACATTCTAGGCAGCGAGACCCGGAACGCCGTCGCCAAGCATGAGCTGATCGAGATTATCCGCACAACCAAGGATCGCGTGCCGCTGCGCGACACGCTCGCGACCGATGCGGGACGGGAGCTGCACGTGGGGTCGCTGGTGCCGATCCAGAAGGGACGCAAAGTGGTCGAGCAGGAGATCTTTGCCGAGGCTGCGGCGAAGATTCGCGTGTTTGGTATGGAATTGCTCGATATCCGCTTCAAGCGGATCAACTACAACGAAAGCGTACGCCCGAAAATCTACGATCGCATGATCAGCGAACGGCGGCAGATCGCCGAACGCTTCCTGTCGGAAGGGAACGGCGAGGCCGCCAGAATCCGCGGCAATCGTGTGCGTGACCTGAACAAGATCCAGTCTGAAGCCTACCGGCAGGTCGAGGAGATCCGCGGCGCGGCGGACGCGAAAGCCACCGAAATTTACGCGAAGGCTTACAACCAGAGCCCTGAATCGGTGGCGTTCTATGAATTCACACGGACCATGCAGTCCTATAAGTCCATCATCGCCGAAAACACGACCCTTGTCCTATCCACGGACAGTGACCTCTTCAAGTTTCTAAAGGGTATGACTCCAAACGGCGACGCCGTTCCGGCCCCACGTTCCGGCGACAACCGATGAGAAGGCGTTCCGCGCATCGACATTGGTGTTCGCGAGAGAACAACGGGATGGTCCCCACGGGGCTTTTCATCCAGTCTCTCAACGAGATGATCGAGCGCATGATGGTGGGCGAGATGATGCCGTCCCCGAACAGGAAGCTGGCGCCGAGCATGAGCCCCGCGAGCAGCAGCGGAAGATGCGCGGCCTCCTCCCTGTAATTGGGGTTCGGACGCACATAACGCTTGACCCAAGTCAAGGAGCGGCACGACTTGGCATGCTATAAAATAGGACTTTAGTAGGCATGCTCAGTGTGTCGCGGAGCAGTTTTCCGTAATTTTATTGCTCTCGCAAAGGGGCCTTAAGGAATTCGTTCTCAGGGGTCGCCATGGCCGTTATTGCAATGACGCGCGAAATGGGCACGCTCGGCAAAGATGTTGTTGCCGGGCTTGCCGAGCGGCTCGGACTCGACGTTATCCACCACGAGCTTGTCGAGCATGATATCGCCGAGAACGCGGGTTTGCCGGAAAACAAGGTGCATCGATTCCTCGAAAGCAAGGCTTCGCTGCTTGAGCGCTGGCAGATGGATCGCAGGCGCATGCGATGCTGTACTGCCCAGGAGATTTTCGAGCTCGCGGCCAAAGGCAATGTGCTCATCCGCGGCTGGGGTTCGGTCTATCTGCTACGATCCGTTTCCCATGTGGTTAGCGTACGCGTCTGTGCCCCCATTGAGTTCCGCGAGGCTGTACTCATGCAACGGCTGGGTCTTAAAGATCGTGCAGCCGCACGCCGGGAGATCGAGCGCGACGACGCGGCCCATAACGGAGCCATGCAAGGAATGTTTGGGATCGACTGGACCGATCCGGCGCATTATACGATCGTGCTCAATACCGCCCGTGTTCCGGTGCAGGAATGCGTCGATTGCATCGTTCGCTTGGTTCAATCGCCGGCCTTTGCCGAGACAGAGAAATCCAAAGCGGAGTTGATGAACCGGCTGATCTTCGCTCGGATCCGCGCCGCCCTTGAGCGGCACA
>JBAVVQ010000473.1:0-3416 GCA_049697375.1 Rhodomicrobium sp. | reverse complement strand
CGGGAGCGCTTCTCCAGACTTTTGCCAGCCCCCCATCGTCAGTTTGGGGAGACGTCTCCTGGGTTGAAGCCGCTGCTCTTTCCCCATCGGGTGATCTTGCCGCCTCGGGCGGAACCGATAATTTGGTGCGGGTCTGGGATGTCAAAACCGGAAGCCAGCTTCATGGTCTGCGAAGCCCTCTGGCTTACATCACGGTTCTTGCTTTCTCCGCCGATGGCAAACGGCTTCTCTGCGGCAGTTGGGACGGCTCGGTTTCCGTTTGGGATCCGGTCACGGGCAAACAGCTTTTCGAATTCGAGACTGAAAACAGACGCCTTTACAACCCAAAACAAAACGATCGGGAACAATCCAACCGGGCGATCTCCTGGGCCGGGTTCTCAGGTGACGGCGCCCGTATCCTCGCAGTGACTCATAGCGGCGCACTCACCGTCTGGGACGCGCATACCGGACGCGAGATCGAGCGCCATCCTTCGGTCTCCGGCTACGCCGTATCATTTGCAGTCTCTCCCGGCGGCAAAAGCATCTATGTCGATGGAGCCTATTCCATAGACGAGAAGGACGCCGCAACCGGGAAGATAATCAGGGAACTCAAAGGCCAGAACATTAGCGGACACATTGTCTTGGCGCCCGATGGCCGAAAACTGGCCTCGGTGACCAGCGACCGCGCGATCCGAATATGGGACACAGACTCGGGCGCGCACACAATCAGTCTTTTCAACGGTATCGACGGAGAGTGGGCGGCGTTTACGCGTCAGGGTTTTTTCAACGCGTCCTCGCCCAAAGCCGAGTCTCTCGTCAGCCTCGTCAAAGGGTTGGAGACGACAAGCATCAGCCAAACTTGGCAATCGCTTTACGCCCCGGATCTCATCCGCGAAGCGCTTGCGGGCGATCCCGATAGCGAGGTGAGCCGCGCCGCGGAAGTCGTGAACCTCGAGAAGGTCGTGGGCAGCGGCCCCGCTCCTCTTGTCGAGCTTGAACCGATCGCAGCGGATCGCGTGCCGGACAACGGCGTCGTCGAATTCAGCGCGCGCATTCGCGATCAAGGAACAGGCGTCGGCAGGATCGAATGGCGCATCAATGGGATAACGGCTGGGGTAACCGCGCCTCAGAACGATCGAGGCTCCATTTTCGAAGCGAAGCAAACCCTTGCGCTCGATCCTGGCGAGAATGTCATCGAGGCCGTCGCTTATAACAAACGCAATCTGCTGGCGTCGCTCCCGGGGCGAATGACGCTGACATACAAGTCTGCCGGAGACAGCATAAAATCCAAGCTGCACATTCTGGCGGTCGGGATCAACGACTACGTCGATGAGGGCTGGACGGCGCCCGGCAGGTCCGACAGGCTTGCGTTCCCCAAGCTCCGCCTCGCTGTTCGCGACGCCACAAGCTTCGCAGAAGAGGCTGCGAAAGCTTCAGGCGGCCTCTACAGTGACGTCCGGGTGAGAACGGTGCTTGACGCCGAGGCGACTCCAGCCGGTCTCGCCCGCGTCATCAAGGACATGGCTGCCGAGATCAGTCCTCGCGATACGTTCATTTTCTACGCTGCGGCGCACGGCTATTCGGAGCAGGGGCGCTTTTATCTCATTCCGCAGGATTATCAGGGCGGGGACAATCCCGACGCGCTCGCAAGCCTGGCTATCGGGCAGGAGACGATTCAGGACTGGGTCGCGAACAAGATCAAGGCAAAGAAGGTTATCATCCTCCTCGATACCTGCGAATCAGGCGCGCTTGTAAGCGGCTACATGAAATCCCGCGTCGATGCGCCAGCTTCGGAAGCGGCCTTGGGCAGGCTGAATGAGGCGACCGGGCGGCCCGTCCTGACGGCCGCCGCGGAAGGCAAGCCGGCCTTCGAAGGGTATGAAGGCCATGGCGTCTTCACTTGGGCGCTCCTGGACGCGCTACACCATGGCGACACCAACGGGAATGGCGTTATCGAAGTCTCGGAGCTTGCCGCGCATGTGCAGACGATGGTCCCGAAAATCAGCGCGCAGCTCAATGGAAGGGGCCGTGCGGCGATCGCGGTGCGAGGCTCAACCACCGGGTCGCAATCGGCCCATTTCGGCGGCACGGGAGGAGATTTCCCGCTCGTCAGCCGGCTGCCCTAAGCTCATTTGCTCGAGACAGGCGGCCGATCGACGGAGACCGTTGCTGTACGCCCGATGACCAGCCGAAGGTCCTCCGGCACGTGATCGAGTTTTATCCGCACTGGAATGCGTTGCGCCAACCGCACCCAGGAAAAACTTGGATTGACGTTGGCGAGCAGGCTCGTGCCGTTCGATCTTTCCCTGTCTTCGATGCCGCCCGCCACGCCTTCCACCCGCCCTCTCAATAGTTGATCCTCGCCCATCAAACGAATGATGACAGGGTCGCCGAGGTGGATCCTCCTGAGCTTGGTTTCCTCAAAGTAGCCTTCGACACGCAGGGTATCGGTGTCAATGAGCGCCAGCACGCCGCGCCCCGCCGTAACGAATGCTCCAGGCCGAAGGCTCATGTTGGTGATGAGGCCGTTGACCTGCGCCTTAACGGCCGATCTCTCAAGGTTCAGCTTCGCGAGGTCGCGGTCCGCCACCGCGCGCCGCAGCTCGGCGGCCGCCTGCAACTGGGCTGAGCGCGCCGCTTCCACCTTTTGCTGTGACGCGGCGACCTCGCTCAAATGGGCGTACCGTTCATAATCCGCGCTCAGCTGCTCGGCGGCCGCTTTCTTTCCGTCGACGATTGCTTCCGCCTGCCGCACAGCGATTTGGAAGCGCTCAGGGTCGACGCGAAACAAGATATCGCCCCGCTTCACCTCCTGGTTATCGTTGACGAGGATCTCTGTGACGAGACCCGAAACGTCGGGAGCTACGGCGACGACGTCGGCGCGAACTCGCCCGTCACGCGTCCATGGCGCGTTCATGTAGTAGTCCCAGAGCGCCGATCCAACGACCAGCGCAAGCGCCACCATGCCAAGCGTGACGGCGATGCGAACCAGGATGGGAGAGATGTGGGTCATGTCAAAAGGCTCGCAATTTCCCTAACCGCTCCAAGAAGGACGATATAGAGCGCGATGTCGAACAGGGGCCGGTGCCAGACGTGTCGATAGACCCCCAGTTGCGATAGAGCGCCCCTTACAATGACGCTGGCGAGGAAGGCGATGACCATCAGCATCAGCAGGCGCGGCACGAATACGCCGTAAAGGTTCACTTCTTCCATCATCCGGGTTCTGCCCCGCTTGCGGAAACCCCGGTGCCCCGAAAGGCGGCCGCATTTGCAAACAACCCAAGTCTCAGCCCGACGAGACCGTGCAGGGCCTCGCGTTGATCAGGCGTGCACTCGCAATTTAGGAGCGTTCCGATCGCGCGGTCGATGAACTCCAGGAGTTCCGGCCCGGCGTGCTCCGAGGGGCTGCGCAAGTAACGTGCGGTGCTGGCCAGGAC
>JBAVVQ010000472.1:0-2284 GCA_049697375.1 Rhodomicrobium sp. | reverse complement strand
CATTAACAAATTGCCCATTAAATTAAATTTAATGCCGGAATTATTTTCTTTACTGGGACGCGCAAAAGTCCGTTAAATATGTTTCGGCTTCAAGAATTAACGCTGGCCCGCGGCCTGGCCGGCTGTGACGAAGACGGGCGGCGGCGTCCCCTTCGGTATTTTTCCCATATTTATCAAGGGTTAGAGCGGGCTTAAGCGGCGTTAACCTCCCGGCAAGACGATTTCGGCGAAGATCTTTCAGGATAAGAATGCAGGCAAAAGCGTCAGGCACAAATTGACAAACAGATGGTCCAAACTCAGTGAAATTCAGGCGTTGACGGGCCTCCCATGCGCCGCATCAAGCGCTGACCGCAGGAGCAGCTCGGCATCGCCGCGGCTTGGCTCTTCTTTCCGGATATCGATATCCGCGTCGATCCTGGCGGGACAGCCGCTAAAAACCAGCACCCTCGTCGCCAAGGCGGCCGCCTCGGCGACATTGTGCGTGACGAACAGCGTCGTCACGCGTTCCGCCCGCCAAAGCGCGAGAAAGAGACTGCGCAGTTCCTGCGCCGCTTTCTCATCCAGCGAGACGAAAGGCTCGTCCATCAGAAGCACCGTTGGTCCGAAAGCAAAGGCTCTCGCAATGGCCGCGCGCCGCTGCATGCCGATGGAGGCCTGGCCGGGGTATAGATTGTGTGACCCCGAAAGACCTACGCGGTCGAGCCACAAAGCGGCTATGTCAAGCGCATCGGCCTTGCCCTTCAAGGGCAACGCGGCATTCTCGATCAGCGTTCTCCAGGGAAGAAGCCGCGGATCCTGAAAGACGTAGGAAAGCCGAGGGGGCTTGGCGCCGGGAAAGGAGACCTTGCCCTCAAAGTTCAAGTCCAGCCCGGCGATGATGTTGAGCGTCGTGGTTTTGCCTGCCCCTGAAGGCCCGAGCACGCAGACAAGCTCGCCCTCCCGAACCTCGAACGAGAGGCCGGCGATCGCGAGGCGCGGCCCCTCGCCGCCATTGTAGGTTTTCTTGAGGATGTCGACGGCGAACGCGCTCATTGACGCCATCTGTTCGCGGCGAGTTGCCAGGGGCGCATGACGAATGTCTCGATCAGGAAAATGACGGCGATGAAACTGGCTGCGTAAGCAAGGATGCCGGTGATGTCGAAGAGCTGGAAATAGGTGTTCAGCTCGAAACCCACGCCGCTTGAAAGGCCGAGAAGTTCGACCACGAGCACAATCTTCCAAACAATCGCAAGACCTGAACGGCCCGCCGCAGCGAAATAGGGAGCGAGTTGCGGCAGATGGACCTGGCGGAACCTTGTCCACCATCCAAACCGGTAGACGGTGGCGAGGTCATCGTAGGCGGGAGACAGCGCCTGCGTTCCCTCTCGAATTATTACCGCGACGTTTGGAATTTTGTTCAGCGCAACCGCCGTGATCGCCGCCGCTTCATTCAGGCCGAACCAGAGATAGCAAAGGATGATGATGATGAGCGCGGGCAGGTTGAGAAACAGAATGAGCCAGCTGTCGAAGAACAGGTTCAACCTGAAAGAACGCCCCATTGCAAAGCCGATCGCCGAGCCGATGACAACGGCGATCGCGAAACTTGCAACGACGCGCGCCAACGTTACGCCGACTTGAAAGGGGAGCTGACCCGATGCGGTCTCAGCGACGATGCGTTCGCCGACGGCGATCGGATCCGGGAAATGCCGCGACTTGGCGATCCATGCCGCCAAAGCCCATACCGCGAGAAAGGCGAGGAGCGAGACTGCGCTGACGAGCAGGCGGCCCCTCTCGCGAGCATTCGCGCGTGGCTCACGGCGAATGGCCGCTTTTGTGGCGAGCCTTTCCTGCTCTTCGGAGAGTGGACTAGAGAACAAAGCCATCCCAAAAAGCCCTGGGATCGAAAGTCACTCCGGTCCCTGTTACCTCTTCGCCGCCAATCTCGCTCACGATTGCAAACAATTTGCGCGCCGCCTCGCGATCGCGCTCATTCCAGCTTCGAAGCAAACCCTCGCGGTACCGCGCCCGCAGCATCCGGAATTCCTCATCGCTGCCTGCTTTCATAAGCGGTCTGATGCGCTCCCACTCCTGGTCGGACGCAGCAAGAATGGATTGGCCTTTCTGAACAGCCCTGGAGAAGCCCTGCATCACATCACGCCTATCCTTCGCGAGACCGGCGGCGAACACAAAGCCAACAAGCGGAAGCGGGTTTTCGATGCCAAGCGATTGCATGATCTGAGAAACTGATGCCATCGGGCGATACCCTGTGGCCTCGAGCTTCACTGCAAATGGCCAGAAGTTGAGG
>JBAVVQ010000471.1:0-6652 GCA_049697375.1 Rhodomicrobium sp. | reverse complement strand
GTGAAAAACTATGCCTGAGCATTGGCGGAGGCGACGGGAGCGGCGCGCCGGGCATTGAGCCGTTCGCTGCCGCCGTCATCCCGGAAGGCGAAGCCTTATCCGGGATCGTAACACGTTGGAGCGCCCGCCTTTATGCGATCGCGGCTCGCGCTTCGGCAAGGCCTGGATGACGAATTGCAAAGCGAGCTGCGCCGGGGGTGTCCGTTGGCCGGATCGGTGGCGTTTGCTTAGACGCGCGCGCCATAAAGCCAATCGTTTCGCTCAAGCAGGCTCGAGGACGACGCGCGCTTGAGGGCGAGGTCGCGCACCGCATCGAAGGGCTTCGGGCAGTGGTAGAACCGGCCCATAAGCGCCGACCGCTCGGCGACTTGCCAGACCCGCGGGCCGCGCTTCTCCCGGAATTTCCTCAGCCCATTTTCGATTTTGGCGCCGCCCAGGCAAGAGGCGAGCGCGGCGGCATCCTCGATGGCCATGACGCCGCCCGAAGCCAGGAAAGGCCGCATCGCGTGCCACGCATCGCCGATCGTCTGAATGCGGCCGACGCCGCCTTCCCATTTCTGCACGCCGTAAAGCGGCCAGGGCTGCCAGGCATCGGTCAAGCCAAGGATCCGGCGAGGCAGCTCGGCCCAATTGCGCACGCGGCCGAGAATCGCGGGCCTTTGGTCGCCGCCCCCGCCACCGCTCGCGTGGTTGTAATCGTCGTCCAGGACCAGAACGCCATTGAGGGCCGAGCCGCCCGAAACTGGATAGTGCACGAAGTGGCCGCCCGAAGCCATCCAAAGGACAATGTTGTTCCTGAGTTCCGGCGGCGTTGAGGCGATCGGCAGGATGCCGCGCCAAGCCACGGCCTGCGCCGATAACGGGGCGGAGCTGCATCGCGCCAGCTGCCGCACGGACGAGTTGATGCCGTCGGCGCCGATGAGAGCGCCAGCCGTGAAGGTCCTTCCGCCAGCCGTAATATGAAGGCCGTCCGGTGTTTCAGCTGCGTCCGTCACGGGGCAGGCATACCGGATCGGGATGCCGAGCTCTTGCGCGCGGCTGAAAAGCGCCGCGAGCAAGTCCTTGCGCAAGAGCGTGATGTATGGCGCGCCATAGCGCCTGCGCGCGGCCGGGCGAAGCGGAACCGTATTCAAAAGCGCGCCGCTTCGCGCATTGCGAAGCTCGATCGCCCCGGGCTCGAAGGACGTCCCGAGCAGCGAAAGTTTCCAGCTCTCCATGATGCGCGTGGCGTTGGGACCGATCTGGATACCCGCGCCGATCGCTTGCGGATTTTGTTCGCGCTCAAAGATTTCGACAGGAAAGCCGGCGAGCTTCAGGGCTATCGCGGCGCTCAAGCCGGCAATGCCGGCGCCCGCGATCGCGACGATTTCTTCGGCTGCGCCGTCGTTCATCCCGCCTGGGCTTCCTGTGGCTCGAAGAGGCAATAGGGCGGATCGGTTTGGTCAGGCCGCAAATTGGCGTCGTGGATGAAGAGGGTCGAGCAGTAAGGGCAAACAATCTGATCGTCGCCGCCCATATCGAGATAGACGTGGGGATGATCCATCGGAGGCCTTGCCCCCATGCATTGAAATTCCTTCACGCCGATATGTATTTTTTCGACCCCAATATCGTTGTGAAAGTGGGGAACCCCGATTTTTGCCATAGAGACCGCCTGTCCACTGCGCTGCGAAACGATACAAGAAAGAGCGCGCCTTGCAAGCGGTGACTTGCAAGCCTCGGCAAAACGCCGCGCCCTCGCCTATCCTATTTGGCATGAATGAGCTTTTCGATGCCAGAAGCTGAATTGACATTTTATAAGACCAGAGAAACCACACAGACCAAGGATGCCGCAACCATGTCAACCCCCACTCTCGCCGAGGCCATCTCGCAGTACGGCCGCGACGCCTATCTCCTCACAATCGCCGATGACGGTCCGCATACGAGCTTCGTGTCGGTCGATCTCAAGGGCAACGTCATTGCCTGCCCCATCGGCAAGTCCGCCGCCAGGAACATTGCCAGCAAGTCCAACGTGTCGCTGTTCTGGCCGCCGAGGGAGCCGGGCGGCTACGCGCTCCTGATCAATGGCGCAGCCACCGCGCGGCACGAGCCGAGCGGGGCAGCCAGGGCGGAGATCGCGCTGACCAAGTCAGTTCTCCATCGCCCGGGACCGAGGCTTCCCGACAGCGACGGGCCATGCGCGTCGGACTGCAAGCGCATCGCAATGCCGGCATAGCGATCGGACGGCGGCGCTTCCGGGATGCAGGCTCAGTGAAGCTTGGCTGCGATTTTCCAGGCGTAATAGCCCGTAATCGTCAAGCCGCTTCCCGCGAGCATCAGGAAGACGGCGCGCGCGAAGCGCCCAAGCGCAAGCCTGAAATTGCCGCCCACGCGCACCTTGATCGTTTGATCCGGCAACGCGATCATCGCCCCCGGCCCGCTCGCGTCCAGGTCTCGCGCAGAGATCGACACTTTCAAACCGTGCGAGCCGGGAGCCGCCGGAACAGCCGTCCAGGCCCAATTGCCGGAAGCTTCGCCCGCAGGGCGGTTGGAGAGCCACTGCGTTTCGTGCGTCAGCGCTTCTATGAAAAATGCGCCTTCAGGCGCAGTCAAGCGGACCGTAACGGCGCGGCAGGCAGCCTCGGTCCCGGCGGCTTGTTGTGGCTGCCGTGACAGCTGGCCAAAGATAAGCCCCGCTTCCTCCATGGAAATCGAAATCCGAGCTTGTTGGGGAACGCCGGCGCGCGCCTTGCGGGGAATATTTTCAAGGATCTTCGCCAGCAGAGCGACGTTTCCCGCCCTGCCATGCGCGGCGGACCGGGGCGGCGCGGCCCGCTTTTGCGTTTTAGGGGCGGGCGCGGGACCTTTGGAAAATCCGTTCATGCGGGGAGCGTCATGGGGATGACGCTTTGCAGGCTTGGATGGCCCAATCCCAGGCTCCGCCCTGCTGGCCGCTTGCCCGCCGTTCAATCCGTTCCTTTTCACCTGGGGTTCGGGGCAAGGCGCGGGCGCAATCCTCTGAAGATGCTCGCGCTCTTTCAGTTCCTCGCTCTCCAAAATCGTGCGGACGCTCGCCATCATGTCCTCCATGCTGGCGTCGCCCGCCGTCAGATTGGCGCCCAGCGCGGCGCTTGGCGGTCTCGACGGCTCGGCTTTCGCGGGTTTCTGGTCCTGTCCTTTGAAGTTGCGAGGCGGCTGCGGCGCCCGCTGCGCCGGGGGCGGCGTTTTCATCAGCTTTAGCGCGGCCTCGGGATTGAAGCCGTTTGCGGCCAGTATTACGGATGCGTTGCTTTCCGCGTCTTCGGCGATGGCGATCAGCGCAGACGCCCCGTCGATCTCGCGCCGTCCCAGGGCTTTGGCGTTCTCGTTCGCGCATTGAAACAGCGAGTCGAAGCTGTAGCTGAAACTTGGCTGCCGCCCGCGCGGCCCAACCAGCGACGCCATGCGGTTGTTTACGGCGTCGGCCGCAATGCTGCGGATCACGGAAACGTCGGCTCCCGTGACCTGAAGAAGCGTTGCCGCATCTGGATCGTCCAGCAGAGCCAACAGCAGATGCTCAAGGGTGACGTAACGATGGGACCGCTGCTCGGCTGCAGTTCTGGCGCGCCTTAACGTATGATCCAGATATGGGGTTCGCGGAAGCTCTTCATGCCCCGCAGACTGTTCGTTCATGGCCCCACCTGCGTTCGAGCGTAAAACCGCCGCTCGCCGCAAAACTCATGCAGCGCTCACATTCTTGAAAGCGACAACTTAATCGGGATTTATTACGAAAGAGCAACGCTCCTTCGCTTCGCTGCTTTTTCCTGCAAGCAGATTCGCAGAACGCGCCGGCGGACCGCCCCCCGTCATCCCGGCCAAGCGAAGCGCGAGCCGGGACCGCAAAAAGGCGGACGCTTCAGTGTGTTGCGATCCCGGATAAGGCTTCGCCTTTCCGGGACGACGAAATTGCGAAGCGAGCGGCGGTCTACATGCCTGAATAAGTCGGACCGCCGCCGCCCTCGGGGGGACGCCAGTTGATGTTCTGGGCAGGATCTTTGATGTCGCAGGTCTTGCAGTGAAGGCAGTTTTGCGCGTTGATCTGAAAACGCGGCTTGTCTTCCCCGTTCGTGACGATCTCATACACCGCAGCCGGACAATAGCGCTGCGCCGGCTCCGCATAGGTTGGCAGGTTGTCTCTGACCGGCGCCTCCGGATCCGAAAGGACAAGGTGGACCGGCTGATCTTCCTCGTGATTGGTTCCGGACAGGAACAGGGAGGACGGGATATCGAAGGTGAGCTTCCGGTCCGGCTTCAGATATTGGATCGGCTTGCACGCTTTTGCCGGCTTCAGCGTCGCGTAGTCCGGCTTGTGATGCTTGAGCGTGGGCGAGAGCGAAGTGGAGATCGTGTTCAGCCACATGTCGAGCCCGCCAAGAAGCGTTCCTTTAAGCGTGCCGAAACGCGACAGGAGCGGCTTCACGTTCCGCGCGCGCTTCAAGTCGGCCGCTATCGGACCTGTGCGAACACGCTCCTCATAGACGAGCAGCTCGTCGCCGCTCCTGCCCGCCTGAAGGGCTTCGAAAGCCGCTTCCGCAGCCGCGATGCCTGACAGAATGGCGTTGTGAGAGCCCTTGATCCGGGGAACATTCACAAAGCCTGCGCTGCATCCGATCAGCGCGCCTCCAGGGAAGGTCAGCTTCGGAATGGACTGCCAGCCGCCCTCGGCTATGGCCCGCGCGCCATAGCCGATGCGCTTGGCGCCTTCCAGGAGGGGCGCGACGATGGGGTGCGTCTTCAGCCGCTGGAGTTCGTGGAACGGGCTGATATAGGGGTTCTCATAGTTGAGATGGACGACGAACCCCAGCGCGACGAGGTTCTCGCCGTAATGGTACATGAACGAGCCGCCGCCTGTGCGATCATCGAGCGGCCAGCCCATCGTATGCTGCGCCAATCCGGGCTTATGCTTCTCCGGCTTGACCTGCCAGAGTTCCTTCAGGCCGATGCCGTATTTCTGGGGATTCGAGTTCGTATCGAGGCCGTAATCGCCGATGAGCTTCTTGGCGAGCGATCCGCGCGGCCCTTCGGCGATCAGCGTGTATTTGCCGAGAAGCGCCATTCCGCGCACGAATTCGTCTTTCGGCTCCCCGTTGCGGCCAACGCCGAGATCTCCGGTTGCGACGCCAATGACGCCCTCTTTGCTGTCCTTCAGAACCTCTGCCGCCGGGAAGCCGGGATAAATCTCGACGCCGAGCGACTCGGCCTGCTCGCCCAGCCACCTCACCACGTCGCCAAGGCTGACGATGTAACAGCCCTTGTTCGACATCATGGGCGGCATCGTGAGGTGCGGAATGCTTATCGCGCGGCGCTCGGTAAGAAAGTGGAGTTTGTCCTGCGTCACAAGCTGGGTGACGGGCGCGCCTTTCTCCTTCCAATCGGGGATCAAGGCGTTAAGGCCGATGGGATCAATAACGGCGCCTGAGAGAATGTGCGCGCCGACCTCCGAGCCCTTCTCAAGGACGACGACCGAAATATCGGCGCCCTTCGCCGCCGCAAGCTGCTTCAGGCGTATCGCGGCCGCAAGACCAGAAGGCCCGGCGCCGACGATGACGACGTCGAACTCCATGGTCTCCCGCTCAGGAAGCTCAAGCTCCTTGGTATAGGCTACACCATTTGCTTCCATATCGTCCTCCCCTCCGCCCCGGACGTTACGCGGCCGGCGAGTCTTTTCTACCTTTAAAGGCACATTCCCGCCAACTTGATTAATCCGCGCACCGTGTCATTCTGCCCGCTATGGGCGCGCTTGCGGATAAAGCTTTGGTCTTGCTCGAATGGTACAGGGCGATGGGCGTCGACGAGACCCTCGCCGAGACGCCGCAGGATTGGTTTGCCCGCAAACTTCAAGCAGACGTCAGCCCTGCCCCTTTAAGTGGGGCCTCCGCTCCGGAGATCAAACGGAAACCGCTGGAGCGGCCGAAGGCTCCATTGCCGCAGCCGTCGCCCAAGCTCGAAACATCCGCCGGCGCGATGGATGCCCGCGAGCTTGCAAAAAGCGCCGCGAGCCTTGATGAGCTGCGCGCGCTCCTGGAAAACTTCGAAGGCTGCGGTCTGAAGAAAACGGCCTCGCGCCTCTGTCTCTCGCGCGGCTCTCAGACCGCGCGCGTCATGCTGATCGGAGAGGCGCCTGGAAAGGACGAGGATATCCAGGGCGAGCCTTTCGTCGGCCGCGCGGGCCAGCTTCTCGACCGGATGCTCGCCGCCATCAACCTGACCGAGGCCGATGTCTACATCACCAATCTCGTCTTCTGGCGCCCGCCCGGCAACCGCACGCCTACGCCCGAAGAGGTGCAAGTCTGCCAGCCTTTCGTCGAGCGCCAGATCGAGCTTCTAAGCCCGAAAATCCTCGTGTTCCTCGGCAACGCCGCCGCCAAGCAGCTTATCGGCGCGACCGAGGGCATCATGAAGCTGCGCGGAAAGTGGCTGTACTATTCGGGCATCCGCGCCATGGCGACGCTGCATCCCGCCTATCTCCTGCGCACGCCCATCGCGAAGCGCCTCGCATGGCGCGACCTACTCGCCATCCGCGACGCGCTCGACGGCTAGAGTGCGCCCAGCTCCGGCAAAGAGCAGTTTGACGATCCACAGAAAGGATCGCACTCCTCCATCTCCTGCGGTGATTGCTCGTGATAATTTCTGTAGG
>JBAVVQ010000470.1:0-3608 GCA_049697375.1 Rhodomicrobium sp. | reverse complement strand
ATGTCCGCATCGAGCGCAGCCAGCGGGAGGGCATCGCGCATCGCTGTCCAGAAGCTGTTCGACTCGGCAGCATCCAAACTGCCGAACTCCTTGCATCGCGCTGTGAAGTGGGTAATGAGGTCCTGCTTGCGCTTGGCGATCGATACCGGAGGTCCTTCGAGCCTGAGCGCGGTGACGCTTTGGCCGCTGAAGCCTCCGTTCATCGCGGGCACGGCTGCGGCCGGGGCATGGGCGAAGCTCGAAACTTCATGTGGAAGGCCGGACGCTTCGGTCAGAACCTTGATCGCCTCATCGTCCCCCAGCCCCAAAATCAAAAGCGTCTCTTCGGTCTCGGCTTTCGGCAGAACCTTGATCGTGACTTCGGTCAGGATGGCGAGAGTGCCGTGCGACCCGGTCACGAGTTTGGAGAGATCGTAGCCCGTGACATTCTTCATCACACGGCCGCCAGACTTGAAGGCTTCCGCGCGCCCGCTCACGGCGCGAAATCCAAGCAGGTGGTCGCGCGCCGCGCCCGCTCTGATCCGGCGGGGACCCGATGCGTTGACCGCAATCAGTCCTCCGATCGTGCCGGACCCTCTTTCCATGCCATACAGCGCGCAGTAATCCATGGGCTCGAAGGCGAGTTCCTGCCCGCGCTGCGCCAGCAGATCCGTAATTTCGCGAATGGGCGTGCCCGATCCCGCCGAGAGCACGAGCTCCGACGGCTCATAGAGCGAAACGCCACTCATTCCGCCTGTGCTGACCCGCGCCTGCGCGGTGACGGGACGTCCAAGTCCGGTCTTCGTCGCTGCTCCGCTGACCTCCAACGGCGCGGCGTTGGCGATCGCAGCCGTTGCGATTTCAATGGCGTCACGCTCATCTCTTGGAATGAGAGTGTCCATTGCTCAAAACCTCGGCAGGTGAGGGAAGGGCAAATTCCCCTTGTGAACGTGCATCTTGCCGAGTTCCGCACAGCGCCTCAGCGTGGGAAACACTTTGCCGGGGTTGAGCCGGTGATTGGGATCGAACGCGCATTTCACCCGCTGCTGCTGTTCGAGATCGATCTCGTTGAACATCGTGGGCATGAGATCGCGCTTCTCGATGCCGACGCCATGCTCGCCGGTCAGCACTCCGCCAACCTCGACGCAGAGCCTGAGAATGGCGGCGCCGAAGGCTTCGGCCCTTTCTGTCTCGCCAGGCTTGTTTCCGTCGTAAAGGATGAGCGGGTGAAGGTTTCCGTCGCCGGCATGGAACACGTTCGCGACGCGCAGACCGAATTCGCGCGCCTGGTCCTGCATCTTTTCCAGGACAAACCCGAGCTTGTTGCGGGGGATTGTGCCGTCCATGCAGAGATAATCCGGACCTATGGCGCCGACGGCCGGGAACGCGTTCTTGCGGCCCGACCAAAATCGCAGCCGGTCTTCTTCGCTCTGCGAGAGTTTGATAAAGGAGGCGCCTTGGCCTTTCGCGATCTCCGATACGCGATCGATCAGATGGTCGACTTCGGCAGGAGTGCCATCCACTTCACAAACGATGAGCGATTCCGCATCTCGCGGATATCCGCAAGGAGAGAAGTCCTCGGCGGCGAGAATGGCCATGCGGTCCATCATTTCGAGCCCGCCCGGTATGATGCCGCGGGCGATGATCGCAGCCACGCAGTCGGCGCCTGCTTCGACGCTCGGAAATCCGATAAGGATGCCGCGGGCGCACTGAGGCTTCTTCAAGATACGGACCGTGACTTCGGTGATGACGCCGAGCAAACCCTCGGACCCCGTCATCAGGCCCATGAGATCGTAAAACTCGGAATCGAGATGCTTGCCGCCAAGCCGCACCACCTCGCCGCCCATCAATACGATTTCGAGACCAAGAATGTTGTTGGTCGTCAGGCCGTATTTCAGACAGTGCACGCCGCCCGAATTCTCCCCGACATTGCCGCCAATGGAACAGGCGATCTGGGATGACGGGTCGGGCGCGTAATAAAAGCCTTCGTGCTCGACGGCCTGGGTAATCGCGAGATTTGTCACGCCGGGTTGCACACGCACGCAACGGTTCGGAAAATCCACTTCGAGAATGGAATTAAACTTCCCCAAGCCGAGCAAGATGCCATCCTCAAGGGGCATCGATCCCCCCGACAGCGATGTGCCCGCGCCTCGGGGAACCACCTTCACGTTCATCTCGGCGGCAAGCGCCATGATGCGCGAAACCTGTTCGACGGTCTCGGGCAATACGACGATCAACGGCAGTTGCCGGTACATCGTGAAGGCGTCGCACTCATAGGCGCGAAGCTCGGTTTCCTGGTCGATGATATTTTCGGATGGCAGGATTCGGCGCAGCGCAGCGGTCAGAGCGTTCCGGTTGCTCAGGATCGCGTCCTCGGGCTTCGGCATCAAAAGCGACATGACGCCCTCCCGCAATGCGAGAGCTGGCCGGCCATTGGTTTCCTCCTCCTTATACCGGCGGGCTTTTTATCCCTTACCGGAAACTTCACTCTTACATCATGTGCTTCTGCCTACGCCGCATCACTCAGACCGTTCATCGACAAGGATCGCTCTGAAGTCGTTCACGTTCGTGAGCGTCGGGCCAGTGACAAGCAAGTCGTCAAGCCGTTCGAAAGCGGTATAGGCATCGTTATTGGCAAGATACGCCTTGAGATTGATCCCGAGCGCCTCTGCGCGCGCTGGCGTATCCGGCAAGAGGAACGCGCCCGCATTGTCCTCGCTTCCATCAACGCCGTCCGTGTCTCCGGCAAGGGCTGCTATTCCAGCCTGTCCGTTAAGCGCCAGACCGAGGCTTAGAAGAAATTCGGCATTACGCCCGCCGCGTCCGTTTCCACGCACCGTAACGGTTGTTTCCCCACCGGATATCACAGCGCACGGGATGTCGCAGGGCTGTCCGCGTTTTGCGATCTGCTTCGCTATCGCGGCATGAACGAGGGCGACGTCGCGCGCCTCGCCTTCGATGGAGTCGCTCAAGATGAGCGGACGAAAACCTGCGTCCTGCGCCACGCGGGCGGCGGCCTCGAGTGAGGCCTGCGGTGTCGCAATCAGAATATTTGTCACATTTGCGAGCCGCGGATCGCCGGGCTTTGGCGTTTCGGACTGCTTGCTGTTGAGGTGATTTAAGACGGACTGGGGCGCGGCGATTTTATATTTGTCCAGGATGGCGAGCGCTTCCGCGCTCGTTGTCACATCGGGCGCGGTCGGCCCGGACGCAATCACGGAAATATCGTCGCCAGGAACGTCGGAAATAATAAGCGACACGACTTTTGCCGGCGCAGCGGCGGCGGCGAGCCTGCCTCCCTTTATGGCCGACAGGTGCTTGCGGACGCAATTCATCTCGGTGATCGTCGCGCCGGACTTGAGGAGGGCGCGGTTGATCGATTGTTTGTCGTCGAGCGTCAAGCCGGGCGCTGGCAGCGCAAGAAGCGCCGAGCCGCCGCCGGAGATGAGGCAAAGCACGAGATCGTCCCGCCCCAATCCTTGCACCTTTTCGAGGATTCGCCGCGCGGCCTCCAGCCCGGCTGCGTCCGGCACGGGATGGGAAGCTTCGACGACCTCTATTTTCTTGCAGGGCACACCGTGGCCGTAGCGCGTGACAACCACGCCCTCTACAGGGACATCCCAGTGAGC
>JBAVVQ010000469.1:0-2264 GCA_049697375.1 Rhodomicrobium sp. | reverse complement strand
TACGACCGCTACTCAATGCGCACTTTCTCGGCCAACTTCAAGCGGGATGACCAGTTCATGGTCAATATTGCATCGAGAGCCGTGTAACGTCACCGCCGCCTCCAAAGTGGATAAGAGTGTGAAGGTTTCACTTTGGCGGTCCGGGCTAGGTTCGGACCACAGACCCAGTAACTGTTCGGCGTTCGACAGATGCCGCGGAACTTTCCCGGCGCATGCCGCCCGTAAGTCAAATCGGGCCATGAAACTATGTAAAGGAACATCGAGATCGAAGCTGAGATATCGCTTGTGAGAAAGTCACGGCTATTACAATGGCGACGAATATTGGCGCGCACAGCCCACAATTCTGGGGATTGAGCGCTAGGTTTTACCCCTCGAGCTTGCAAGAAAGATCAAGGCTGCTATCCCAAAGTCAGCGCCGGGACATCGGCATCTTGGCGCTTTGATCAATTTCCTTTTGGAAGGTGAAGGATCGCTATGACCGCTGACAAGGCCGCTCGGCAGCTCGAAGCGGCGCGGGCGCTCGCGGGTGAACTCGGGCGGCAGTTGCAGATTGATGCGAGCCTTCGGCTTTGGGATGGAAGTCTGGTGCCGCTGGGACCCTCTCCGCAAGGCAAGCTCGCCATCACGATCGGCAGCGCCGGGGTGATCTCCTCGATTTTAAGGCGGCCGACGCTAGACCGGATCATCCGCCATTATGCTCATGGCCAGCTGGGCTTTGAGGGCGGCACCCTGATCGATTTAGGGGAGCGGCTGGGCGATGCCGGCGCCCGCAAGCGTCTGCGTCAGATAGACAAGGGCCTTGTGTTGAAATCCTTGTGGCCGTTCCTTTTTTCGCGTGCCGAGGCCCCGCTGCGAAGCAGGGATTTCACCGGAAACGTGAGGGGCGAAAACAGGGACAAAGCCGAAAATCACGCCTTCGTCAAATTTCATTACGATGTCGGAAATGCGTTTTACCGGCTTTTTCTAGATCCTTGGATGCAATATTCCTGCGGGTATTTCAAGCGCTGGGACAACAGCCTCGAACAGGCTCAAGAAGACAAGCTTGAGATGATCTGCCGGAAGCTGCGTCTCTCTCCTGGCCAGACTTTTTTAGACATTGGCTGCGGCTGGGGCGGCCTTGTCTGCTACGCGGCGGAGAAATATGGCGTGAAAGCCCACGGCATCACGCTGTCCGACGCCCAGCTTGAGATCGCCAGAGCACGGATCCGGGAAAAAGGCCTCGAGGATCGCGTCACTGTCGAAATTAAGGACTACGCTGATTTAACGGGCGCATTTGACAAGATCGCATCGATCGGCATGTGTGAGCATATAGGCCTCGCGAATATCCCTCTTTATTTAAGTAAAGTGAAGTCTCTCCTTGCACCCAGCGGGTTGTTTCTGAACCACGCCATCTCGCGCCGGGCGAAGAAAAAGCGCTGGCGATCCAGCGAAAGGGCGGAGCGGCGCGCGATTATGAAATACATCTTTCCAGGCGGCGAGCTTGACGACATTGGCGGCACGATACAAGCCATGGAATTTTGCGGGTTGGAAGTCCACGATGTTGAGTGCTGGCGTCCTCATTATGCTCTGACAACGCGGCATTGGTGCGAACGGCTTACGGCCCGCCGCGAGGAGGCCGTAAAACTTGTCGGCGAAGAAACCTATCGCATCTGGGCCGCCTATCTCGCCGGCTGCTCGCTCGGCTTTATGCGCGGGTCGATCCGGATCTATCAGACCTTGGTCTCGCGGACATCGAAGGGAGAAAGCCTCGTGCCGCCAACGCGTGCCGACCTTTATCTTTAGCCCGAGTGATAGAGGTCATGGACGGCTCCAATAGCGCGCCTTCGCATGATAGGATTAGTGCAAGACCCAACGCCGCCGTTCCGAGGTTTCTTGCGACACACCGCCGGTCCATACATATGGGATCCGAAAGCACGCGTCGCCGCTTGAGCGTTTTCCGAGACCCGCTTCTTCCGCTGTCGACCTAAACAAGCTCTCTTGGCTACAGTTCATCCATCGACCTCCCAACGCTGTTCCAGTCGTCCAGCGAGAGGCGCCAGCACGAATTTCTTGAGCAGTTCTTTGCGCCAATCAGGCGTTAACGACTGTTGGTTAACGGCGGCGAGCAATGAACCTATTTCCGGCCGAAAACGAACCCAATCATGCGATTTTCGGATTAAAACCCGCTCATTTTCGCGCAAAATGGGACGCACAAAAGTCCGTTAATTATATTTTGGCGGCGAGAATTAATCATGCTCGCCCTATCGCGTAGAGCATAAAACTAC
>JBAVVQ010000468.1:0-3249 GCA_049697375.1 Rhodomicrobium sp. | reverse complement strand
GTGTGCAGCCGGTCGATCGCTTCGCAGACCACGGAGATCGCCGTGTCGAAGCCAAACGTTCGGTCCGTCGAAGCCAGGTCGTTATCAATGGTCTTCGGTACCCCGACGATGGGGATGCCCAAGTCCTGAAGCTTGCTGCAGATGTTCATCGTTCCGTCACCGCCCACCGCGATCAGCGCATCCAGTGTCCACCGCTTGAGATTGCGCAGCGCCTTGTGCGACATGTTCTGGATTTCGATCGTCCCGTCAGCCTGCTCCACGGGATAGTGCCAGGGATCGCCGACATTGGAAGACCCGAGAATCGTCCCTCCCAGGCTGAGAATATTTGAAGCCTCCTTTCTCTGGATCTCATGCATCCGTCCTTCGACCACGCCCTCGAAACCGTCCTCGATACCGATCACGGTGGCGCCATAGTGGTTCCATGCGGTCTTCACGACGGCGCGTATTACCCCGTTGAGTCCTGGACAGTCACCGCCGCCGGTCAGGATGCCTATACGTTTGGCCGTGGTCGTCGACATGTGTGGATCTCCCTGCTCGAATTTCCCTAACCCGACCGCTAAGCCTCCACCTTTGCTGGAGCGACTAACGGCAGTTCAACATTAGCGTGAGTTACTGAGAAGGATCTCCAAGGGGAAACCGCTAATCCCATAAGGAGATCCTGCAGCAGCATCACCTGAACCATGCCACATAGGATTGCAAATATCATACCGAAGTGCCGTAAGAAAGCGGTCTCCAGAAAAATCAAGAAGGTATTTCACGGCTTGGCCCGGCGGCGGAAATGCCGGATAGAGGAAGGCCATTTGATGTCCGATCATGTCCATATGTTGGTCGCAATCCCGCCGAATACTCGGCTACCGGCTTCATCAAGGGCAAAAGCTCGATTTGGATCGCACAGGAGCGGCTTTCTGCATGGCGGCAAGCCGCAAAGCTTCGTCTGCGACATTGCGGACATCTTCAAGTTCGAAACTGTGGCGCCAACGGCTTTTTACGTGACTGCAAAGATCAAAAGGGGGAAAGGCGAGCGCGCCTCGGAGCGACATGTGAGGGTTGCTTGCCGTGACAGCTTTCACCGCTCGAAGCTCCTCGATCGCATTATTCCGCTAATCGAGGATGTCTTGGCAGCAGGTGGTCTTGAGCGGCCCTGAGGAAGCGCCCGAAGCCGTGGATGCGGCGATCCTGCGTGGAGAAGTGTCCGGGGATGATGCATTGCACGTGCAAGGACACATCGCGGTGGGACGATTGTTCAGGCTAACTCCTCGCTGAGTTGGGGTCGGATCGTCGCGGCGCATTGAGTGTTACTCCACCGACTGCCGGGCTCTGTACGAACGTTCTGCGCACACATTTGAAACGTTCTCGCACCAGGCGCACAGACCTTGATTCCGCAAAGACGCACGGTTATATTGCGCCGCGAACAGAGTGGTTGGAGTCAAATTGATTCTCGCCGCCCGCCACGGCTTAACGCTCCGTGACCGATCTTTATTACGCCATCGCACCGAGAGGAGTTCTGTATGCCCGATTATCCACAACATCTGTACATGATCGTCTTTCCGATCAATGCACTTGTTGCGTCACAGCTTTCGGCGGATGAATTTGCGGAACACTATACGATCGGGAGCGCCAAGCACCACCACGGCAAAGTCCTGTTTGCCGAAGTCGACATCAATTTCCGCAATCCCTATTTCGACATCGATCATTATCTCTCACTAACCGTCCCTCATCCGGACGGGAAGCCCAAGAAAACGAGGTTCATCAGCACCTATAACGTGCTCGAGCACGTGGACCTCAGATCGCTCAAGCAACTCTACCTGGTGACTCCGAACGGAAAGGCGCTCGCCCTCTCGCCACAACCATACTCGACCGTCAGCGACCCGGGCAAAGTGCGCGTGTACCAGGAAATCACACCACTGACGAACCTTATTGCATCGACATTGGATGAGCGGACCTTCGCACGCTACATAACGAGCGAAACAAAATCAAAAGGGTGCCCCAAGATCTGCTTCACGCAGTATGAGTTTAACGTCGAGGATTTTCTTTCAAAAAACGAGAACCGTGAGAGCATGGTCTCCCCGATCCCGGAAATAAATCCGCGGAGATTATGGGAATATCTCTCGGAATTGAAACACTTCCCTGAAAAGAAAACCAAGACCATCAGTCTCAATTCATCCCTTAGGGAAGTCTCCTATCGACTGATCCGGCACGGTTTCTGGTTTGGGGCGGGGGCCGAGTTGCTGTTCTATCCTATCCCCTCAATCGAGGAGATGGAACGCGATCACTACCAGTGGTGGAAGTACGTCAACTGAACACCCCTCGGCTACAAGCTGAGGGGTTCGGTTTGCTTCGCAAACCTGTTCGGCTAACGCCGACCAAAGCATCATATCGCCTCAAGGCGAGGGTTTTGCTCCCAGTTGAGAGACACTAACTGACTTCTGACGACTCGGATGACTGTTGCGGCTTACCCCGATGTTTCCCAGGCAGGAGTTTAGAGAAACGTCAGGGCATTTTCTGGACGGTTAGTTATCGGGGATCGAGCGCAAACAGGCTGGCTGATGGCAGAGCAAGCGAAATCGGCTCGCCCTTACCGGATCGCGCATTGCTTCGTGGGACGCATCGGGAGCCCACATCGCCGTCAATTCGCCGGCTCGATGCAGTTTGGCCAGCATCGCCGCGTCGCGGATGAGCGAAGGCGCGACCACAATGCAGGCATGTTCGAGACCCGTAAGCTGCCGGTAAAGACCATAGCCGCAAGGCCCCGCCTCATAGCCACCGTCCCTCCCTGGCAAGCCTTTGTACAACTTGGCGATCTGATCAGCGCGGTTTGGAAATGTTCCCAGGCAGCGTACCTCGCCACCACGCAGTCCTTCCGCGACGGCCACAGACACCGTCGCCTTATGCACATTCAAACCCACGAATATGGTAGTGTTCATCAGACCCATCCCCCATGCTTGAGGCTCGGCGCTGTCCGGCGCAACCCTCGATAGGAGCTCGCCATGGGATGGGCCACCAACCTTTTCAGGCGGCGAACATAGAGCCTAGCACTTGGACCATGCGGGCGGCCACCGCCCGTAACCTGAAACAATCCGATGTCGGGAGGGAAGCGCAGCTTTTGTGCGATGGGTCTAGGGGTGATCGCACAAGGCTCGATATGCCAGATCTCGGAGGCGTATTGCTGAATGGCGCGGTCGGACGAGAACTTGCCGGCCCGCGCTACGTTGATGATCGCCTTTCTGTCCCACCCGTCGCGATCCTGGT
>JBAVVQ010000467.1:0-1624 GCA_049697375.1 Rhodomicrobium sp. | reverse complement strand
TCCACGCCTAGGTCTTGCCGGAGATCTTCAGGCAATGACGAACGGAGGCGACTCTCCCGCAAGCGGCGCAGCTTTTGCTGTCCGGCTCGCCCGTTTGCTTGGCAAGCCCGGGGCCCTCGCGCGGTTGCATTCGCATTGACCCGAATCGACGCCGCGGGGACCTGGGCTTGGCGAGACTGAACTGCATGACGCTTTCTCACAATGGCGAAAGGAAATCTGCCGTCTTTAAGCATTGCTGAATACTGCCAAAAAGGCAATATATAAAACGCCGATAAGGTAATTCTTATTTATGCCAAAATAGTGCAACCAAAAGTCAGGAAGTCGAAAGAGCTTCTCGCGTAAAAGGCCGGGAGCGAGCCGCACACAACAAACGGCAGGACATTTTCGCTGGGGATTTCTTTAGGACAGGCGGGCGCGCCAAGGAGAGCGGCCTTCTTGCCACCCGGCCGCGGCGACGATTTCGGCGCCGCCATCCAGGACCAAGGGCCGAAACACCCGATCGGTAATCTGAAAGAACTGGCGCGGCGGCAAAAACAGGCGAAGCAGCAGGGCCTCTTCGCCGGAGCGACGGTCCCTGACGGCCACGATTGAAATCCCGGCTGGGATCTCGCCCTCGGCGAGCGTCTGCAATTTCAGGATGTCGCCTGGCAGAATATCCAATTTTGACAGAGCATAGGAAAGGACTTGGAAGGTCGCGAACCTTGGGCTCGAAGCATCCGCATGGCTTTCCTCGCCGAAAAAGATCAGATCGCCGGCCAAGACGCTATGCGCGAACCTTGGTTTACTTGTCCCGTTCTCGGGGTGTGCCATGATGCCCTTCGCATGCAATAAAGACGCCGTATCGTCAAAGTGCTGACATTAAACTTGAATTACCGATGTACAGCAACGCTATAGCCTATGAATCTTCGAGCTTTTTCGATCCATGCCTTCATGCATGCTGGAAGCGGCGAGGTTCGTTTCCAGCCTTACCACGCTGAATTGTCTCGCGATTTTTGAAGATGTCTTTCGTAAAACGACGGCCGCGAGTGAGGCGCAAGCGTCACAGGCAAGCACCGATCGCCGGTTTGTCACCAGCTCAAGGCGTCTTGCTCACTTGGATCTCTCAGTCGAAACAACGCGTATGCGTCAAGGCCGGTTGTGTGCGGCTCTTGCCTAGACGCGCATTCAGCGCAGGACGAGGCCGAGGATTTTCGCTCTCGCTTTGACGATATGAATCGGCATCGCATTGTTGTCGGAACTGTTGGTCACCAGAAGATTGGGCTCAAGGAATTGACGGAGCACCAAGACGCCCGCCGCTTGGTCTTCGCCGCCGACCTCGGCGACGACGACATCGCCCATTTTCAAGCGGGATTTCGCCAAAGGCGCCGTCTCGACGATGATGGGATCGCCTTCGGTGATGGCGAGCTCGCTCATGCCATTGGTCAAGACCTTGAACATCTTTTGCGTAGTTGAGGTGAACGCCTTCTCGAGAACCGAGCCCTTCGGCGGGGTGTAGAGCGCCACGTCGGGCAGGTTGGCGCCGCCCTCCAGATTCATGAGCTCGGCGACCGGCACTTTGAAGATCCGGGCGAGCTGCTCCAGCTTTTTCGCCTGCAGCCCCCTCTTGCCGTTTTCCGCCCGGGAG
>JBAVVQ010000466.1:0-6699 GCA_049697375.1 Rhodomicrobium sp. | reverse complement strand
CCTTCAAAAAGTTCGGCTGGAACGTGGCATGGGCCGACGGCAACGACCCGGCGAGCTTCGAGGCGGCGATTACGCCGAAGACGAAGCTCATCTTTATCGAGTCGATCGCCAATCCGGGCGGCATCGTCATCGATGTGCCGGCCATCGCCGCGGTTGCGAAAAAGGCCGGCATTCCGCTCGTGGTCGATAACACGCTCGCCACGCCCTACCTGTTCCGGCCGAAGGAGCACGGAGCCGACATCGTGGTGCATTCGCTGACGAAGTTTCTCGGCGGCCAGGGCCATTCCCTAGGCGGCATTCTCGTGGATTGCGGCACCTTCGATTGGCTGAAGAGCGGCCGGTACCCCATGCTTTCGCAGCCGAACCCGTCCTACCATGGCATCGTCCTCGGCGAGACCTTCGGCAATTTCGCCTTCGCCATCGCGGCGCGCGTGCTCTCCTTGCGTGACCTCGGCCCAGCAATCGCGCCGCTGAACGCCTTCCTCTTCATCAACGGCATCGAGACGCTGCCTTTGCGCATCGCGCGCCACTGCGAGAACACGCTGGCCGTCGCCAGCTGGCTTGAAAAGCACCGCGAAGTGGCATGGGTGAACTACGCCGGTCTCCGGGGCAATCGCTATTACGAGCTCGCAAAGAGGCTTGTTCCGAAAGGCGCCGGCGCCGTCTTCACCTTCGGCCTCAAAGGCGGCTACGACGCGGGCGTGAAGCTCGTCTCGAATGTGAAGCTGTTTTCCCACCTCGCCAATATCGGCGACGTCCGCAGCCTCATCATCCACCCGGCCTCGACAACGCACAGCCAGCTCACGCCGGAACAGCGTTCACTCGCGGGCGCGGGCGACGACGTGGTGCGCCTCTCGGTCGGCATCGAGGATGCCGCCGACATCATCGGAGATTTGGAACAGGCGCTGGCGGCGGCTTAAGCACAATATCCGCCCGGCAGAACAATTTGGCTGCAGCGCCAACGGATCGTCCCCGCCGTCATCCCGGAGGGGCGGAGCCTTATCCGGGATCGTAACAGATTGAAACGCCGCCATTTTTTCGATCCTAGCTCGCGCTTCGCTCGACCGGAACGGCGAAGCGCGGAACGGACCGCGTCTGTCCGGAGCCTGAAAGCAGCCAAAATTTGGCCCTCTTTGGGCGCACTCCTAAACATGGTGCTGCGTATGGAGACTCGCTTTTTTTCACACGACGACGGCTGGCTTGACGCCAGAAACCGGAATTTACGATGACCCGCCACCGCACTCTGCTTACGACTCTGGCCTCCCTGCCGCTATCGGCGCTGGCTCTATGCTTCACCCCGCCCATTGCGAAGGCTCAATCGCAAGATTACCTTCCGCCTCAACAGCCCGAGCCGCCGCGATCGATCCGGCCACCGCAAGCCGGTGGATCAAGCGGCTCGGATTACTCGCGCAGCGGCGGCGACAGTCCCGGCTACGGTCAGCCCTATAGCGCCCCCCCGCCTGTAAGCGCCAATGCCGCGCCTGACAATAGCGCTCCACCTCCCGACGCAACCTGGGGGCCTCCGCCGCCGCAAGGCGCCTATTCATCGAGCGAGATCCTCGATGCCGGACGCGGCTTCTTCGGCGGCGCATCGGAAGGGCTTGCCAAAGTCGTCGAGTATTCGTTTCAGCGGAATGGACGGCCGAATGGCTATATCCTTGGCGAGGAGGGAAGCGGGGCCATCGTCGCCGGCTTGAGGTATGGCGAAGGAACGCTCTACACAAAAGGCTTCCCGCCGCAAAAGGTCTATTGGCAAGGCCCATCCATCGGTTATGATTTCGGCGCCAACGGCTCGAGATCGTTCACACTCGTCTATAACATCCAATACCCATCACAAATCTATGAGCGGTTTGCGGGTATCGATGGGTCCGCTTATCTCGTTGGAGGTGTGGGAATTACGTTTCAGCGGCACGACGATGTCGTTCTCGCGCCGATTCGTGCGGGGTTAGGGTTGCGTTTGGGAGCCAATGTCGGCTATCTCAAATATACGCCCTCGCCCACTTGGAACCCATTTTAGGACCTTGTGCCGCGATCGGATGAACGCACGCTGACCCGGCGGGTGGGGAGACTATGCCGGACGCCTTTCGGCGGGTATAGCCTAAGAGAAGGTTTGGCGTGGCTGCCGCGAGCCCCGCTCCTTCATACGCGGTAGGCTTGCGCACGATTGGCAGGATTTAAGGGAGCCCAGTTCAATGATCCAAGCGATTATGCTGATCGCACTGGGATTTTTGATCGCGAGCTTGATCGGCGTGCTGCTCGCCCCCTCCTTTTGGAGCCGTGCATCCCGCCTTTCGAAGAAGAGGCTTGAAGCCACGTTGCCTCTTACGCTTGGCGAAATAGAAGCGACCCAAGACCAGCTTCGGGCAACCTATGCGGTGCGCGTCCGGCGTCTTGAAAGCTCGCTTGCGGGCTCGAAGCAGAAGGCCGCGAATCAACTTGTGGATAACAGCCGCCTGCAAATGCAGATTGTGGCCCTCAAGGATCAGATCGCCGGCCTCGATCTTAAGCTTTCCGAAAGGCGCAACGCGGCCACGGTGCTCGAGCAGACCATTACGAAGCGCTTTCCTGAGCTCGACCGCGAAATCACCGCCGTGAAGTCGCAACTTCAGGAGCGGTCCTACGAACTCCAGGATCTGACGAGCAAGCTTGGCCGCCGCGAAGAGGAGCTTGCCGCAACGCAGGAAGCCGCCGCCAGCTACCAGGAAGAATTGCAGCGCCTGCATCAGGTTCTTGAGAGAAGCGCCGCCGACCGCAGTGGAAGACGGGTTCGCCGCGCCTCCCAATGGGATTTGGAGGATTACCGGGCCGAGTATGACCGCCTCAATCTCGAGCTCTCCAAGCTGCGTCAGCAGCTCACGGCGTTTCAGGATCGCGATTCTCAGCAGGTTGGCGTTATCAAGGGCGAATTGCAGAAGCTTGCCGAATTGATCCTTACGTCAGCACAGTCAAAAGGCGCATCGCCGGAGCCGGAACGCCCAGAGCTTTCCGCGAAACGTTTTGGCGGCCAGGATTCCCGCAGGGAGAGGCCTATTCCGTGGCGTCAGAATGCGCAAGCGCCCATCCCGCTCGCAGCAAGATTGAAGCATAATGCCGAAACACCGGCCACAGAGCAGATCCCGGCGGCAAATTCGCTCCTGGCTCTCCCTGCGCCGGACGGCCCCCCGGACCCGGCGGCGGCCGTGGGAGCTTCGAGCCTCGCATCGCCGGTGCTGACAATCCTCCCGGAGGAAACGGTTCTCACTTCGGCGCCGAAAAACGGGTCCGGGGACGTTAGCGGCCGGCCCAAGATTTTGCAGGAGGTGGTGACGGCGAACAGCGTGCTCGAGCACGCAGAGGACATTGCGAAGCCCTCAGAGAGCGAGGAGAAAAAGCCGCTAAGCCTCGTCAGGATGGGCGGTGACGCCGCAGAAGCGGGCGCGTCTGACTCTCCTGCCAGCATAGCGACGGCAGCAGCTCCGGCCGGGTCCGAAGAGACAGTCGCAGCGACGCCGGCGCCTGGCGCCAATGGACGGTCAGGACAGGAGCGTCGGGATGCGAGCTCTGATGATTTCAAGGCGGTTCCCAGCGCCGCATCGACCGAGGCGGCGGCCGGAAATGGCCTGAACCACACTCCCTACCAAAACGGGGAAGCCGAGGAGGCGGCTCTCGCGGACGTCCTAAATCTCAATTCCCTGGGCTCTGACCCTGATGACGAAAAAATTGGCCCCCATCTCCCAACACTTCTTGAAAGGTTACGGAGTATTGGCGAAGATCATGGCGAGGGCGAAAAGCCGTCGCCTCCATCGCGAGGCTTAGGTTGACAAAAACCAGCGCCGGGAGCCCTCGAAACCGGCAGCTGTAAGCTTGCCGGTGCCAACTGCGAACGTGTCCAATCCTATTCTGTTGTGAAGGTCTTGCGGGTCGCGATTGGGGGTGTGGCCATGGACGACGACCGCGCCAAAATCTTCCTTCGAGTTTAGAAATTCTTTCCTGATCCAAAGCAGGTCATGTTCACTTTGTTGATCGAGCCGAACATTCGGCCTGACGCCAGCGTGCGTGAAAAAGTAGTCCCCGATGCGGCAGAACAGCCTCAACCCTTCATAGAAATGAAGATGAGCCTCTGGCAGCACACCCCTGAATTCCCGAACCGCCTCAACCAGCCCTTCCGGGCCGCTCCATGCCGCGAGCCGGATAGTCTCGAGTCTGACGCCGTAAGACAAAAGCGCAGTGTCTCCGCCATTGTAGAGCCAATTCTGGCCAGCAACGGGATCGTTGAGGAAGGAGAGAAGCAAATCCTCGTGGTTCCCTTTGAGGAATATCGGCATGTGAGGCGGCGCAAACCCCCGGATCAAGCGATCGACAACGCCTTTCGAGTCAGGGCCGCGATCGACGTAGTCTCCGAGAAAGATGAGAACGACCGGGAGGCCAGCTCTGCCCTTCTGATCCCGTTCGATCAGGCTCAAAAGGGATTCGAGCAGATCGAGGCGGCCATGAATGTCCCCGATGGCGTAAAGCCGGACGCCTTCCGGCGCGCTTGCCTGTTTTCGATCGTTGTTCCTGAATTTCAATGCATCTTTTCTCCCGCGAAGCCGCTTCGATTTGCCAGCCGGGTCGCTCAGAGAGACAACGCCCGGTGGCACAGTTTCGCCGCTTTCTTCTCTCAGTCATCAAGGGCGGCGACGGGGCTTGCGTCTGATAGTCTGCTCATTTCGACTCTTTTGTCTTCGATGGTATCCTATCCCTGCAGCCATTCGGTTTAGCGTCCGTCATCGATCAGAGGGTGATGAATAGTGGTCAGGCTTCTCGCGATAAGCCTCTTTATCCTATTTTCTACGATTGGCGCGATGGCCCAGGGCCTAGCTCGCCCCCCTGTCCCAAAGGCGCCCCCGGGTCCGGCGATTGGAACGGTGGGCATGCTCGCCGGTGACGTCGACAGCACCGGGCTTCGAATCGCCAGTGATCTCGCTCGTGTCCTGGACAACGGAAACGGGTTGCGGATCATTCCGATGGCCGGAAAAGGGTCCATACAAAATATTAACGACCTTCTGAATCTCAAGGCGGTCGACATCGCCATCGTTCAATCCGACGTTCTGGCGCGCTTCGCCAGGATCAGCAGACAGCCGGTCCTCCAATCGCACATACAATATGTGGCGAAGCTCTATTCCGAGGAATTTCACATCTTGTCACGTATGCAGTTTTCGTGTCTGCAAGACCTGACAGGGCGCCGGGTGAGCTTCGGCCCGAAGGACAGCGGTATGGCGATCACAGCCGAAACCGTTTTCGAGGCAAGCGCCATCGCCGTCAATCCGCTTTATCTCGACCATGAGGACGCCATCGAGCGGCTCAAGCGCGGCGAACTCGATGCGCTCGTCTATATCGGCGGCAAGTCGTCCCGCGCCTTCGACAGGATTACCCATGAGGATAAGGTTCATTTTCTGGATGTCGACTATTTGCCCGGCCTTCAGGCCAATTATCTGCCTGCAATCGTAACGGCGGAGGATTACCCTAATCTTATAGCGACGAATGAAAGCGTGGGGACCATCGCGGTCTCTACTGCCATGGCGATCCGTACTTTGCCTCCTCAATCCGAACGCTTTCGTGTCTTATCTTGGTTTACCGAGAGATTTTTCGCCAGCATCGATAAATTCAAAACGGTCGGCTATAGTCCAAAGTGGCGCGAGGTTGATATAAGGGCGCCGCTTAGGGGCTGGCAACGATTTCAGCCTGCCGAGAGATGGCTGCTTGCGAACGCCGAGCCAAGGACAGAGCCGGCGGCCGCGGCCGGCGATCAGAAGACGAAAACGATGCTCCGTAAATTTGTGAAGGGTCAGCGCGGAAACTCCGCTCACCAGGAGGAGCTCTTCAACAGGTTCATCCGCTGGTATCAGCAGCAGAATAGGCCGCAGCGCTAGAATTGGCCGGTTCGCGATGCGAGATGCCCGACAGGAGTAGAGAAATGCCGGAGACAGCCAAGGTCAATGGGCGCGAAGACGCTCCTTCCACTGCGGAAGAACCGGGGATCGGCGCAAATAAAGTAGTCTTGCATCCGGTTGAGAACTCCTCCGGCGAGATCGAGGCGGCGCCGCCGAGCCCTGAAGGTCCTCAACAGCTCGAAGCCCCCAAGGAGCCGCAGCCCGAGCCCTCAAATGAAAAGAGCGCTCACGATGTCGCCGATAACATTGCGGACCACCGTGCAGAGGCTGCCGAAACCGAGGGCGAAGAAGGCGCAAGCAAAGAAAGCGACAGCTCCGATCCCGAACATGGGGAGGGTTACTTCACCGGTTGGGATGGCCTCGACGATATACACGAACTCTCCGCCGAGGAAGAGATTGTCGATGAGGAGGAGCAGGGTCACGGTCAGCCCTTCGAAGGTGTCCCGGGCCATCGCACTCTTGCAGAGATCGCCTTGGCTTCCGGCGCATTTCAAACATTGGAAGGCTCAAGCGATCCAGGCGCCGGTGTTTCCAGCAAGCACGACGAACTCGCCGATGCGGTGCAGGCGGCGCTTTTGAGCGTCTATGGTGAGACGCCCGCTGTTCCTGCCCCGCGGAGAGCTTTACCGTTTTCGTCGGAGTCACCCGCGTCCGGCCCTGATTGGGCAAGCGAAGACGATTTGTCTCCGCAGGACGTGATCCTGAATTACTTCGATTACCCGGGCCCAGCGAAAAGCCGCGGCGCGGTCTCCAATCATACGGAAGCCAGATACAATGGCGACACGCC